>JAQBPF010000424.1 GCA_028287665.1 Deinococcus sp.
CATGAGCCTCACCTCAGCCGCACCACGCCGCGCCGCGCTCTGGGCAGCCCTCCTCACCGCTGCTTCTGCCAGCGCCCAGAGCCCAGCCTATTACCGGCTGCAGCTCAAGTCGGACGGTCAGTATCTCGATGCCGCCAACTGCACGCCGAGCGTGACCCTGAATCCGGGGTCGACCTACGCGGGCGGGGCCTGTCAGGCCTGGCGCTTTCTTCGGGCGGGCGGCGGCTGGTACCGCATTCAGCTCAAATCCAATGGACAGTTCTTGGACGCCAGCTACTGCTCCACGCCCATCAGCCTCAATCCGGGGTCCACCTATGCGGGCGGGGCCTGCCAGTTGTGGCGCCTTGTTCCAGCGGGCAATGGCTGGAGCCGGTTGCAGCTCAAATCCGATGGGCGCTACCTCGACGCCGTGAACTGCACCACCACTCTGGGCCTGAATCCGGGGTCGACCTACGCAGGCGGGGACTGCCAGTTGTGGCGGTTGGTGGCCATACAGCCCTGAGCCGAGCAGGCGTGCCCAGACAGAGGCCCACACAGAGAGGAGCGTTCCCAGTGAACCATGACATCAAGGGTGGGCAGGCAGGGCGCGGACCGGCAGCGGGCCAACAGGACCAGGGCACAGGCGGCAGCGTCCTGACTTACCGCCTGTGCCCCCGCTGCCTCAGGGCCGTGCCGGGACACTCGGCAGAACACTTCTGCGTCAATGACGGAGAAAAGCTTCTGGACGCCTGTCCGGCCTGCCACGCGCCCATTCTCTCGCCCTACGCCCAGTTCTGTGCAGGCTGCGGCCAGCGCTTCTTTACCGCCGGGGTTCGCAAGCGCCCCGGCTCCAGCTAGGCCCGGCAGCACTTCAGCGGCGCCCATCTTTTCCGGAGGTTCGGCATGAATGTCTTTGGTGTAGTGGTCCGTTCTACCTCGCTGGCCCTGGTGCTGGCGGCCTGTGCAGGATCACCTGATCCGTCTCCCGGCAATCCGCCGCGCATCGGAACGTTTACGGCCACCCCAGCCACCCTGAGTGCGCCCGGCCCCGTCACCCTGGCCTGGGAGGTGCAGGGGGCCGCCAGCCTGGAGATTGATGGCGGCGTCGGCCCTGTCACGCCGCCAGACGCGGGCAGCAAGGCCGTGAACCTGACGGCCACCACCACCTTTACCCTCACGGCCACCAATGCCTCCGGGAGCACGACCGCCCGTGTCACGGCCACCCTCAACAGCACGCCGCTGACCTACGAGATCGACCCCAGCCTCAGGCCTTCGCCCGACACCACCGGAGATGGACGGGGAGGCACACTGCCGCTGGCCGCCTCACAGGACGAACAGGGCGTTCGCAGCGAGTTTATGGCCGATCAGGTGTTGATCGCGCCCAGAGATCAGGCCGAGCTGGACAGCTTTCTGACCCGCACGGGCGGCACCGTCTTGGAAGACGACACCATTCCTGCCCCGCCCCCAGAACTCGGTATTACCCTGACGGACGAGCAACGCCGCGCCAGTACCTACACCGTGCATCTCGATCCTTCGCGCTTTTCCCTGGCCACCTTTGAGGGCGATTCGGTGGCTGTGGGCCTGAGCGGCAAGGTCACCCTGTCTTCTGAAGCTGCGGCGCGGCTCCTGGCCCTGTCTCTGAGCGAGGTGGCCGCCGGACGGGCCGTGGGCCTGAATTATCTGGACCACCAGGACAGCGTGCTGCTGAAGACTGAAGAAAGCCCAGCGGGTGCGGGGTTTACCGACGCTTTTGCCACCACCCGCTTTCAGGGGTCGGGCAGCCGCTCGAATGTGGTGGGCGCGTGGCAGTGGATGAGGGCCACAGGCGTCACGCGGCGGGTGCGGGTGGCCGTACTGGACGGCGGGTTCTGGGTCGGAGCGGGCGGCCAACCGCTGAGTGTGGCCGGAATCGGCTCTGACCTCCCCACCACGCCCACCCAGTACGACTTTGTCAACAACGACTATCAGGTGGGCGACCCCAATCCGGGCAGTTGCACCGGCGGCAGCCCTTGCCCCTGGCACGGCAACAGTGCGGCGGGCGCAGCCACAGGGGCCGTCAACAACCGCGCCGGAGCAGCAGGCACCGGCGGGCTGGTGGCCGACCCGATGCTCTTTCACATCCGGACCACCAAAGGCCAGCAGAAATGGGCGCTGAGCGTGGCGCGGGCCTGGGGCGCAGACGTGATCAGCATGAGCTTCGGCGGCGCGTGCAATTACACCTGCCGCTGGGAAGAACGCATTCTCGGCTACGACAAGGAAATCGAGCGGGCCAGAAACGCAGGCATCGTGCTGGTGGCCTCGGCGGGAAACAGCAGCCAGAACGTAGACGAGGACTACGTGCATCCCTGCAACTACGGCGGCGTGATCTGCGTCGGCGCGCTGAATGACGATGCCAACACGCCGCAAGGCTATTCCAACTTTGGCGGCAGCGTGGACATCTGGGCCCCCACCAACTTCCCGGTGATGCCCGACGGGGCCAACATGACCGTCCACAGCTACGGCGGCACCAGCGCCTCGGCGCCCTTTGTGGCCGGAATCGCTGCGATGATGCGGGCGGTCAATCCGGCCCTGAACAGCGACGCGGTCCGTGATTTGCTGCGCGACACCGGCTGGACCGATTCCAGCGATGCCAAGGTCAGCCACGCCGTCAACGCGCTGGCCGCCCTGAAACGGGCCTCGAACAACGGGCTTCCCCCGGACCGTCTGGAACCCAACAGCTCGGCGGGGCAGGCCCGCAGCCTGGGTGCAGGGCAGTATGACGATCTCAACATCCACCGCAGTTCTGAGAGCGATTTCTACCGCCTGACCGCCAGCGGCGCCTCCAGACTGACCCTCAGATTCACTTCACCGGACCCATTGGGCAAGCTCGGTTTTGGCAA
>JAQBPF010000432.1 GCA_028287665.1 Deinococcus sp.
AGCAGCGACCACACCGAAACCGACGTGCTGATCGTGGACGATACCTGGCTGGCCGACCCGGACGCACTGGCTGACGCTCTGGCCGCATCCGGGGCAATCGTGGCGCTGGGTGCGGGAGCCTGGGCCAATCTGCTCCCAGAACTGACGGGCGGTGGCTGGGCCGTGCTGAGTGCCGATGCCACGCCCGCCGAACTGCTGGCCGGAGTGTTGGGGGCGGCGGCGGGGTTGGTGGTGCTGCCGCCCGCGCTGTTTCAGGCCGCAGAGCCGGAAGCCGACGACACCGACCTACCGCCTTCCGACGTGACCCTGACGCCCCGCGAACACGACGTGTTGGTGCTGCTGGCAGAGGGCCTCAGCAACAAGCGGGCGGCGCGGGAACTGGGCGTCACCGAAAGCACCATCAAGTTTCATGTGGGGGCGGTGTATTCCAAGCTGGGCGTGCAGAGCCGTGCCGGAGCGGTGGCACGCGGTATTGGGCTGGGGCTGGTCAGCGTTTGAGGCAGACAGTCGCCGAGGACTGAGCAGCTGACCGTTCTTTTCCTTTCGCAGTTATTCCAATTTAACCTGCCCTGATCCATCAACAATCAGCCCCATTCTTCCGTTCAAGACAGGAAGAATGGGGCTGAACCTCTTTGCGGCTGCTCTTATCTGTTCACGCTGCCCATATCGGCGTAGCGTTCCCCGCTGGCCGCGCCCACCGGGAATACGGCGTCTATGGCGGCCAGATCATCGGCGCTGAGGTGCACGTCCACGGCGCCGAGGTTCTCTTCCAGGTACTTCACGCGCTTGGTGCCGGGAATGGGCACCAGGTCCTGGCCCTGCGCCAGCACCCACGCCAGCGCCAGTTGCGAGGGCGTGCAGCCCTTCTGGGCCGCCAACTGCTCGACCTGCCGCACCAGATCCAGATTTTTCTGGAAGTGTTCGCCCTGAAAGCGGGGGCTGTGGCGGCGGAAATCATCGGACGCAAAGTCATCCGGGGTCTGAATCTGACCGGTCAGGAACCCGCGTCCCAGAGGGCTGTATGGCACAAAGCCGATGCCCAGTTCGCGGCACACCTCCAGCACGCCGTTCTGTTCGGGGTCACGCGTCCACAGGCTGTATTCGCTCTGTACGGCGGTGATGGGATGCACAGCGTGGGCGCGGCGCAGCGTGTCGGCGCTGACTTCAGAGAGGCCGAGGGAACGCACTTTTCCCTGCTGCACCAGACTTGCCATCGCGCCCACCGTGTCTTCTATGGGTGTGGTGGGGTCGACGCGGTGCAGGTAATAGAGGTCGATATGGTCGGTGTTCAGGCGCTTGAGGCTGGCTTCGGCGGCCTGCTGCACATACTCCGGCTTGCCGCTGATGCCGCGCATCTGGTTGGCTGGATTGCGCTGAATGCCGAACTTGGTCGCCAGCACCACGCGCTCACGTTTTCCGGCCAGCCAGCGGCCCAGGAGTTCTTCGTTGGTGTAGGGGCCGTACATATCGGCGGTGTCGTAAAAGGTCACGCCCAGTTCGAGGGCGCGGTCCAGCGTGCGGATATTTTCGGCCTCGTCGGCATCGCCGTAAAACTCGCTCATGCCCATGCAGCCGAGGCCGAGGGCAGACACGCGCAGAGAACCAAGTTGGCGGACAGGCAGTGAGGTGGAAGGAAGCTGGGTCATGGAACACTCCTCTGAAGTCAGCAGGGCGGGGCGAGCGGGGCGGAAAATGCCTTCAGACAGGCAAGGCTACTCCCAGCCGGGGCAGAGGAACTAGAGCAATCATTGAGCGAGGGGGCAGAGGCTGTTCTGGACGAATCAGGTCAGCCGTCTTGCGGATCACGCGCCGCCTCCAGCCACAGCAGCGAGGTGAGCAGCAGAACGCAGAGGACGAGATGTGGCAGCGCCCCGTAGATCAGGCCCACCGGAATGGTCAGGAGCAGCACGGCGGCCAACAGCAGGCGCACCCAGCCGGGGCCGATGCCCAGAGCGCGGCGGTAGATCACGTCTCCCACGAGGTAGACGCTGATGCCGAAGGTCAGATTCCAGATACCGATGGCGTCCGGATGCCCGGTGGGATGGGCCACGCCGACCTTCAGGCCCGCCGCGATCAGGATGATGCCGCAGACCATGGCAAAGTGGCCGTAGCCGTAGCCCGAAATAGCCATCCGTGAGCGCTGTTCCGGGGTGGCGTGCAGAAAAATATGCTCGGCGCGGGCATCGTCGCGGTGAAAGTAAGTCCACCACAACATGGCCGACAGCATCAGGGCCAGCACGCCGTACACCAGCAGCGGGCCAGTGAGGGCCAGCTTACCCACCCCGCTGCCCACCGCCACGATGCTTTCTCCCAGCGCAATGATGATGATCAGGCCGTGCCGCTCCACAAAATGGCGGGGGCTGAGTTGAAAGCGGCGCTCGCGGCCCAGAAAGGTGCTGGACAACAGCGTGGCGACGGCTGCCGCCCAGATCGGCCAATCGTAGGGCGGGCGCACAAACGCGGCGGCCAGCACCAGCAACGCCGCGCCGAAATTGTAGGGCGCAATCTGCCAGATGGCCTGTGCACTGCTGTTCTGGGCCGTCTTGAACAGTAATGCGTGAATGCTGGTGACGGTCAACAGGCCCAGCGCATAGGGCAAACCGCCGCCATAAAACACCGTCGGAATGCTCAGCGCCATTACAAAAAATCCGCCCATCGCCACAAAGATCAGGCGGCGCTGGCGTTCTCCTCCAAACTCGACGTTGCCGCCCAGCCACACGTAGCCGTCATAAATCCACATCAGGGTCATGAACACCAGCAGAGCCTTGCCGCAGTCGGCGAGGCCGTGCGGGTGCGCCACCAGGCTGGTCAGTTGGGTCAGGGCGAAGACGAAGACGAGATCGAAGAAGAGTTCGATGGTGCCTACACGCTGTACAGCAGCTTCAGCGGGAACGGATGATAAAGACGGGGTGGTCATTCCTGCCAGCCTACAGGCAAGTCAACTCTTTATCTATTAGGCTGATGTATGCAAGAAGGCTTCAGATTGGCAGTGTTTGGCGACGTTCACGGCAATCTACCTGCTCTGACGGCGGCACTGGCCGACATGGCGCGGCAGGAAGCCGGGGCTCATCTCTGCCTGGGTGATGTGGCGATGGACGGTGCGTGGCCCGGCGAATGTATCCAGCGAATCGCGGCGCTGGGTTGCCCGGTGGTACGCGGCAACGCCGACCGAATGCTGCTAGAAGCCGCCCAACCCTTTGCCCCGCGCGGTTTTCCGGATGAAGAGAAGTTGCACGCGGTGGGCGAATGGGCCAGAACGCAACTGAGCAGCGCCGAGTTGGAGCTGTTACAGACCTACACGGCCTGCGCCGAGTGGCCTGATCTGCTGTGTTTTCATGGCAGTCCGGAGCGCGACAACGAGGAACTGACGATGCATACCCCAGAAGCGCGGTTGGATGAACTGCGGGCGAAATTTGGGCAACAGGCCGTGTGGATTGGCGGGCATACGCATCAGCCGCTGCACCGTGAATTGAATGGCTGGGCGCTGCTGAATCCCGGCAGTGTGGGCCTGCCCTTCGAGAAGCGCGGTGACCGTTACGTGAATCTGGCACGGGCCGAATACCTGATGCTGGAGCGCACGGCGGCGGGCTGGCATCCCACCTTTCACCGGGTGGCCTATGACGTGGCCGATGTGCGGCGCGGCATTCTGAGCCGGGGTATCCCGCACAAGCACTGGCTGGCGCAGGAATGGGTTGACGGAGATGGCTAGACGGCTGAGCACTTTGAGAGTCTCTTGCCCAAACTTGCTAGGCTAGGCCCGATGAGTCTTCACCTGAACGCCCAACCCGGCCAGATTGCCGAAACCGTCCTGCTCCCCGGAGACCCCCTCCGCGCCCAGCATATTGCCGAAACTTTCTTTGAAAACCCCGTGCAGCACAACACTGTGCGCGGCATGCTGGGCTATACCGGAACCTACAAAGGCCAGCGCGTCAGCGTGCAGGGCACGGGCATGGGCATCGCCAGCTCCATGATCTACGTGCACGAACTGATCACGGGCTACGGCTGCAAAAACCTGATCCGGGTGGGCACGGCGGGCAGCTATCAGCCGCATGTGCACGTGCGTGATCTGGTGCTGGCCCAGGCCGCCTGCACCGATTCCAACATCAACAACATCCGCTTCGGGGCCAAGAACTTTGCACCGATTGCCGATTTCAGCCTGCTCCTGCGGGCCTACCAGATCGCGCAGGAACGCGGGTTCGCCACGCACGTCGGCAACATCATGAGCAGCGACACCTTCTATCAGGATGAGTTCCAGCAGTTTCAGCAGTGGGCCGATTTTGGTGTGCTGGCCGTAGAAATGGAAGCCGCCGGACTCTATACCCTGGCCGCCAAACACGGCGTGCGGGCACTGACCATCCTGACCATCAGCGACCACCTGATCACGCACGAGGAAACCACCGCCGACGAACGCCAACTGACCTTCAACGGCATGATCGAAGTGGCCCTGGACGCCGCTCTAGGGCTGGAAACGGAAAGTCAGCAGGGCTGAAATTTGAGTTGAAAGAGGGACTGCGAATCACCCATCCCCATTCCAAAAGAGACCCTGAACGCTGAGCAACACAGTGCGTCAGGGTCTTTTTTGCTGCCGTAATCAGTTCCCGTACTCCTCCGGCTCGGCAGAGAAGGTGAAGTGCGTCAGGATGCTGTAGCCCAGCGCGGTGGCCGTGTCGTTGCGGTTGCCCAGCGTCAGCATGATGGCCTTGCCCAGCGTTTCGTAGCGGTTGAGGGTGGCGGCCCACTCGGCGGGGTCGTACATCCCATAATCCTCGTCGGGGCCGGGGGTGTAGGCCCGCTGAAGCTTGATGTACCTGGCAAGATCGGCCCTGGCCTGCGCGATCACTCTGGCGTAATGCTGGCCTGTAGGTGCGCCCAGAGTGCTGCGGGCCAGCGCCCCCAGACTCGCCAACTCTTCCTCCAGGCCCGGATACATGCGCGGCACCTGATGGCTGTACATCGTGCCGCCACCCGCCCGAATTCCGGCCAATTGGCCCTCGATGGCCCTCATTTCGCGGTACTGCCTGCGTAAAGTTTGCAATCTGGCCCGCAACTGGGGCTGAGACGCCAGCTCTTTGTCCAGTTTGGCGGCGCGGCACTGCGCCCAGTTGGCGCTGGAATTGTCCTGATCGGCCTCACTCCAGGTGGTGATGGTCAGCAGATCATAGGTGGCCGAATCCACGGCGTTGGCAAGCACACAGTTGGCCGGAGACTGTGCAGCCAGAGTTCGGGCCTGAGCAGGAGCGGCGGCGAACATCAGCAGGACGGCACCCAGCAGAGCGGCACCGGGCAGGACTTGCTTGGAAGGCATGGGGAAAGTGTAGAGCAAGCGCACAGAAGCAGGGGCAGCCACAGCAGCGCCCCGCCTCCCGGAACGCCTTCAGCTTAGGCGGCGCAGGCGGGCTATAAAAAAGCCGTCTATACCCTGTTCGGGCACGGTCAGGACCCCTGCTCCGGCAGAAACGGTGGGAAGGTGCAAGTCGGGCAAACGCTCCGGCACAAAGTCCGGGTGGGCCTCCAGGAACGCGGCGATCACGTCCTGCCCTTCCTGCGGCATGACCGAGCAGACCGAGTACACCAGGACGCCGCCCGGCGCGACCACGGCAGCGGCCTGGGGCAACATCCGGGCCTGCAATGCAGCCATCTGCGACACGCCTTGTTGGGTCAGACGCAGCTTGATTTCGGGGTGAGAACGCAGGGTGCCGCTGCCTGTACAGGGCGCGTCCAGCAGCACCAGAGGCGCGGGGGGCAAGTCCAGCGGCGTGGTCAGATCGTGGGTGATGAATTCGGCACTCAGGCCGAGGCGTTGCAGGTTGACACGGGCGGCCTCATGCTTGTGCGGCATCACGTCCACGCTGGTCACTTTGGCCCCGCGTGCCGCCAACATTGCCGCCTTGATGCCCATGCCGCCCGCCAGATCCAGCACAGGCAGGCCCGATACGTCGCCCAGAGCGTCCACGCAGGCCAGGCTGGCCGGGTTGATCGGTTGCGCCTCACCCTGCATATACGCCGCCGATTCGCGCAGGGGGCGGGCCAGGGCCACGCGCCGCACACTGTTGGGGCCGGGGAACACCTCGCTGCCCTCTTCTTCCAGCAACCTCTCCCCCGCTTCCGACAGGCTGAGCCAGAGGGGTTGGGGCGTGAGCAGATCGGCCATTACGGATTCTGCATGGTGGCCGTAAGCGCCCCGGTAGACCTCGATCAACCAGGCTGGAAGGGCCGTCCGCGTTTCTTCGGTTTCGGGCGGGAGGGCCACGCGGCGCAGCACGGCATTCACCAGTGCAGGCGGAGCAAAGCGGGCGTCGCGGGCCAGATTCACGTATTCACTGACCACAGCGTGTGCGGGCGTACCCAGGATCAGTTTCTCAAAGGCTCCGGCCAGCAGCAGCGCCCGCACTTTGGGATGGGTGTCCTCCGTCAGCATGGGCGTCAGCAGACGTTGCAGGGTTGGCGCGTACCGCAGGGAGCCGTACACGATATGGGTGGCGAGGCCGGAATCGCGTCCGGGCAACCTGGCGGCTTGCAGGGCCGAATCCAAGGCGGAGGCGGCGTAGGCTTCACCTGCCAGCACGCGCAGCAGCACCCTGACCGCCAGCTCGCGGGCGGGGTTGGCCTGATCGGGGCGCGGGCGGAACTTGTCGGGCCGGGACGCTCTTTCTGATGCTGTGCCAGCTGCTGCTGCGGAACTTTCAGCACTCGCTTTGCTGGGTTGGGGACGGCGGGAGCGAATCATCCGGCCAGCATACGGCGAAACGGGCCGGGCAACAGAAAGCACGTGCGGCCAATGGCCTCCTGACCATTGAAGAGGAGCAGAAATTCTGGCAAGCGTAAAAATTGTATTCACTCCAACAAAAACCGTTTTCTCTGACGACAACGTGAAATAAAGGCTAACCCAAAGTCAGGGAGTCTTCTTGTCAAGTGA
The DNA here is from genome assembly GCA_028287665.1 of Deinococcus sp. Taxonomy (GTDB): domain Bacteria; phylum Deinococcota; class Deinococci; order Deinococcales; family Deinococcaceae; genus Deinococcus. The sequence goes on from JAQBPF010000432.1 coordinate 6,917, forward strand.
CAGGGCGGCACCTATAATGATGGGCGAACATCCCCGTTCATGTCCTTCAGCGCTGCGTGAGAATTTGGCTCGCGTACAAAACATCCCACACCCGTCTGGGTGGATGCTGCCGCTGGAGCGCTCTGAAGCTGGTGGCTCTGTTCAGCAGGTTATCCGTCTGGTTTTATTGGAAGCGGTTCATTGCCAGGCTCGACCGGGCAGCCGCACCTCAAGGAGCACTATGAAGAAAGCTTTGACCATCCTGTCTCTTGCCCTGTTGGGCAGCGCCATCACCTCTCAGGCCAGCGCCGCCACGCTGACGGTCTGGACCCATTTTGGTGGTCCCGAACTGGTATGGCTCAAGTCTCAGGCCGCCGACTTCACCAAGAAGACCGGAACCCAGATTTCTCTGGTCAGCGTGCCGTTCGACAACATTCCTGACAAGTTCATCCAGAGTGCTCCCAAGGGTCAGGGCCCCGACGTCGTCGTGACTCTGCCCCAGGACCGTTTGGGCCAGCTGGCCGCTGCGGGCGTGGTCGAGCCTATGGACAAGTACGTGACCAGCCGCACCGACTTTGACAAGACCGCGCTGACGGCCATGACCTATAAGGGCAAGCTGTTTGGTCTGCCCATGTTCGCCGAAAGCGTGGCGCTGGTGTACAACAAGAAACTGATCCCCACCGCGCCCACCACCTGGAACGCCTTCCTGGCCGCCGCTCAGAAGAACACCAGCAACGGTAAGTTCGGCTTCCTGGCCGACCTGAGCAACGCGTACATGAACTACGGCGTGGTCAGTGCTTACGGCGGCTACGTGTTCAAGAACACGGGCGGCACCCTGAATCCCAAGGACATCGGTCTGGCCAATGCAGGGGCGGAAAAAGCCAGCGCGTTCCTGAACGATCTGCGCTACAAGTACAACCTCGTACCCGAAGGTGTGGACGGCGGCGCGGCCAAGAGCGCGTTCGTGGACGGACGCCTGGCCATGTTGCTGACCGGTCCCTGGGACATCGGCGACATCAAGAAGGCAGGCATCGATTACGGAATCGCCGCCTTCCCCACCCCTCCCGGCGCCACCGGCAAGTGGAGCCCCTTCGTCGGCGTGCAGGGCACCATGCTCAACGCTTACGGCAAGCAGAAGGTCGCCGCCGCGCAGTTTGCCAAGCAGATTTCTTCCAGCACCGCGCAGGTCAGCTTTAACAAGGCCGGGGGACGTATCCCCGTCAGCCTCAGCGCCCGCACCAAGCTGAAGGCCGACCCCGTGGTCGCTGGCTTCGGCAAGACCATCAGCATGGGCACGCCTATGCCCAACATCGTGGAAATGGGCAGTGTGTGGGGCCCCTGGAGCGCTGCTATTGCCCAGAGCGTGCAGAAGCCCAACCAGAACTACTCGCAGATTCTGGACAAGGCTGTGTCCGAAATCAACAGCAACATCAAGTAAGCGCACAGCTTCCGGAGAAACGGACGGGCCACATCAGCCCGTCCGTTTTTTCATGGCGGCCCGTTCTCCTGAATCAGTTCAGCCAGCCACCGCAAACGATTACATCTTCTCTCTGACTAGATCAATGTTTTCTCCAGTTTTGGACAGAGTTGCAGTCTATTGACACGGCGCTCACAATAGGGCGCATTCAAACTACGTTTTTCAACAGGAGGCTTCATACCCTATGACCACGACCCTGCCTGCTCCTGCCAAACGCGCTGTGGTTCCCCCCGAGGGAACACGCGGCGTGTTGTTGGCCATTTTGGTGCTGGCGTTGGTGCTGGGCGGTGCAGTGCTGATTGGCTGGCTGCTGTCCAGCCTGACGGCCCGCATTGTGCCCACGGCCCCGCCTTACATGATTCTGGTCTACACGGTGGCCGCGCTGCTGGTGCTGATGCCCCTGGCCGGAAGGCTGGTGCCCTGGATCGCCAACTGGTATTACCTGTTTCCGGCGCTGGTCTTTATCATTGCCTTTACGGTCTTGCCTATTATCCTGACTGTCAATTACGCCTTTACCAATTACAGCGGCCAGAACAGCGGCAACCCTGATTCGGGGGTGCGAACTGCCGCGACCCTGAGCGCCGACCGCCGTGTCGTCACGCTCAGCGAAACCCCAGAAGCCGATTCGGTGCAGGCGTACCTGCGCTGCAAGGGAGCGACCTGTGTGGGCGACACCCTGGTGCTGCTGGATGAAGACGCCTCTACTCCGATACGCGCCCGGATTGCCAGCGTTTCGGGCAATGCCGTGACCCTGGCTGCCCCTGTGGCCGCTGGATTTGTTCTGGCAGATGTGACCCGCATCAACCGAATCGAGCGGGCGGGCCTGGCCAATTTTCAGGAAATTTTTGCCAAAGCCAGCAGTGCGCTCTGGCCTGTCTTTTTGTGGACCGTCATTTTTGCCTTCTCAACCGTCGTGATCAACGCGATCGCGGGCCTGATTCTGGGTATCTTGCTGTACAACAAGCGCCTGAAAGGCCGCAACATCTACCGGACATTGCTGTTTTTGCCGTGGGCCATTCCAGCGGTGATCAGCGTTCAGATGTGGGTCGCGCTGTTTAACCAGCAATTCGGCATCGTCAACAAGGCCCTCGGACTGCTGGGCTTTGCCGCCGTGCCCTGGCTCAACGATCCGCTGTGGGCCAAAGTTTCTATTTTGCTGGTGAACCTGTGGCTGGGCTTTCCCTACATGATGACCGCCACCATCAGTGCGCTGGCCACCATCAACGAAGATCTGTATGAAGCCGCCAGCATCGACGGGGCGAGCCGCTGGCAGCAGATTCAGTCCATCACTTTGCCTTTGCTGCGCACAGCCTTCACCCCAATTTTGCTGTCGGGTTTCGCGTTCAACTTCAACAATTTCGGCATCATCTACCTGCTCACCGCAGGTGGTCCTGCCCAGGAAGGCCGAGAGAGTACGGCCCAAAGCACAGATATTTTGCTGTCCTGGGGCTACAACACTGCGTTTGCCAGCGCAGGCGGTCAGAATTATTCGCTGGCCAGCGCCATCGCCCTGATCATCTTCTTCCTGACGCTGGCCATCAGTCTGGTCAACTTCAGGGCTGCAGGCGTATTTGAGGAGGCCCGCAAATGACCGCCCTTCCGACCCCTCAGAATCTGCCACCCGGCGGCTACGTGCACAAGGAACCGGGGGCTCTGCGCCGCGCC
>JAQBPF010000433.1 GCA_028287665.1 Deinococcus sp.
GTGGCGTGCGCCAGCCCCCGAGACTGGGCCACCTTCCAGGCCGCGCGGGCGTCTCCGCGCAGAATGTGGGCCATAAAGGTGGCGTCGCGGGCCAGGGTGGTCAGGACCCAGAAATCGCCCCAGGCCTCCAGTCCCCAGTTCTGGCGCATGGCTTTGGCCGCCGCCGCCCATACGGGTTCGCTCAGATGCTCCAGCGGAGCGATGTAATGCACTTCGCCGTCGGTGCCGGGCGTGCGGGCCACCTCGCGGCGGTATTCCTCGCGCTCGCGGCGGGGCATGTCGTCCCACGTTTCGGCGGCGCAGTAGCGGGCGGGCAGGGCGCTGAAGGTGTCGCGGCAGCGGGTGGGGCGCACCTCGTAGCGCGAGCAACTGCCTGTCTCCCGGTTCAGCAGAGGGCAGTACCCCACCTCGCGGCGGTGGCGATCAACGTAGGTATCGTCGTCGGGGGCAGTGCGGGCATTGGCCAGCACCGCGCGGGCGTGGGCTTCCATGCGGGCGGCTTCGGTGTCGGTCAGGGCCTGCGCCGTAATCAGGGCCTCGGCCAGAGAAACCCGGATGGGCATATTGCAGCAGCCAAAGCAGCCCGCACCGCAAAAGACCCGTCCACCCCGTTCGGCGTAGCCCTTGAGCCAGGCGCCCGACTGCCGGGTGTAGCGGGCATAACCGCGCCGCACAGCGTCTGTGACGGTAGCGTGAGACAGGACAGACCCAGCGGCAGCCGGACGGGATGGAGAGGAAAAATGGCGCGTCATCGGAGGCAGCCTAGCGCGGGTATACTGTGGCTACCGTGTTCCGACGCCCACGCCAGCCGCAGACGCCCACCCCGGACTCCCGGACGACAGGCAGCACGTCTCCTGCCGAGGCCCTGGACGCCACCCGCGTCCTCTCGGAGTTGCTGGCCCGCCCCAGCACTGAAGGCATTTTGGAAGGAGCCCTGGCCCACGCCGCCCTCCTGCTGGGTGGACAAACCCACGGCTTTGCCGTGCTGCGGCGCGGCCAGGACCGCGTGGTGGCTGTGTTCGGCTATCCCAAAGCCATGATCGGAACGGCCCTCAGCGGCCCCTGGGCCAGCATGCGTGCCCGTTTATTGGCCGATGGCTCGCGTGAACTGTACGAGATGAACCCGCCCGAACTGCACTCCATTCTGGACGACGCGGGCATGCGGGAAGTTCCGGTGACGCTGGTGGTTCCCCTGAGCGACCGGGGCCGCAATCTGGGGGCGCTGGTGCTGGACCGTGTGGTGGCCGATCCGATTTCGCCCACCCAGATGGAAGTCATCTCGCGCTGGGCCACCGCCGTGGGGCCACTTCTGGGCATTCTGGATTCCCGCGACGATTGGCGGCACGCGGCGCGGCAGATTACCACCGCCCTGGTCGAAGCCGTGGAAAGCCGCGAGTTTGACGCATTGGGACACGCGCAGGCCGTGGCCGACGTGAGCCTGCGCCTGGGCCGCGCCGTAGGACTGGCCGAACGCGAACTGGAAGAACTGTGGTACGCCGCCACCCTACACGATCTGGGCAAGATTCACGGCGAGCAGGGTCACGCCATGGTGGGGGCCAACTTCCTGCACGGCGTGCCCCATCTGGCCGAGGCTCAGAAAGCCATTCGGCATCACCACGAGCGCTGGGACGGACAGGGTGACCCCGACAAACTGGGCGGCGAGGACATTCCGCTGTATGCCCGGATTCTGGCGGTGGCCAACGCCTATGTGCGCGTGGGCGATCTGGAACGCCTCCGTGCCCAGGGCGGCAAGGGGCTGGACGCCCGCCTGCTGACCATGCTGGAGAAGCTGCCGCAGTGAGAGGGACAATGAAGCCTGTGCTTTTCGGCAGACCGGGTTTTCAGTCATGACCCTGCGCCCCACCCCCAATACCGACGCCGAAAGCCCCAACGAGGTGTCTACGCACCGTTTTCCTGTGCTGGAGGCCCGCTTTGGCCGCCTGACCCCGATGGATGCCGGAATGCAGAGCCGCGTGTATGCCACACCCGACGGCGAGACTGTGGTCAAGGTGTACCGCAACCACCAGGGCGAACACCGCCTGGAAGCCGACAACATGCGCCGCGCCGATATGGGCGCGTGGGTTCTGGACGCTGTAGAAGCCGACGGTGTAGAGGCCCTGATCATGCGGCGGTTTGCGGGACATCCCCTCACCGCCGCCGATGTGCCCCGCGCCCTCCCCCGCCTGCGCGAGATTATCGGGGCGCTGCACCAGGAACGCGCCGGACGGGTGGATCTGCGCCGCGTGCGCGAACGCCTGCGCCGATTCCGCAGTGCGCTGGCTGCCTACCCGCTGGACGACCTGTTTGACGCCGTAGAGATTCCACTGGAAAACGGCCTGCTGGATCAACCCGCCGCGTTTTGCCATCTGGACATGTGGCACGACAACATTCTGATTGCCTCGGAGTTGAGCCGCAGACGCCAGAACGGGCAAGCGCCGCAACCGGAAGTGTTGGTGATCGACTGGACCAAAGCAGGCTGGGACGATCCCCTGCGCGATCTGGCCCTGCTGAAAACGGGCACGCTGGACCTGCTGCCCCCGGAAGAGAGCCTGGATGCCGCCCTCACGTTCCTGCCTGACCGCGCCCCTGCCACCCTGACGCGCTACCGTGCCTACCTGGCCATGACCACGCTGCACGATCTGTACTGGTTTCTGATGAACGAGCCCTATGAATTTGAGGGGCAGCGCGACCAGAAGTTGCCCCGTGCACGGCATGTGCTGGCGCGGTTGCCGCGAGAATGACCTCTGGGTTCCCCGCGCGTAAAGCCACATCCAATTTGGCGGGACACTCAGGTTGACCGCACAGGTCTTGGCCGTGACTTCAGACTGCGCTTCCTGCTAAACTTATACCCAGTCTAATTTGTCATGCTATAAGCCTCTTGTTTAGAGCCGGAATTCCAGATTCAGCAGAGTCTGGCCCCGCTTCACCGAGCACCCCAAGCCCCTCAAGGAGAACCGATGAATATTCTGACCCTCGTCCGGCAAGTTCCGGATGCCGAAGCCCGCGTCAAAGTCTCTGGCAGCGCGGTGGACCTCGAAGGCGCAACCCTCGTCATAGACGGCATGGACGAATACGGCGTGGAAGAAGCCCTGCGCCTGCGCGAAGGCGGCGCGAACGTGGAGAGCATCACGGCGCTGGCGATTGGGCCCAAGCGCAACGAAGACGCCCTGCGAACTGCGCTGGCGATGGGCGTAGACCGCGCCATTCATGTGGAAACCGACGAGAAGCTGGACGCCGTGGCCCTGAGCCGGGTGGTGGCCCAGATCGCGCAGGCCGAGAACGCCACGCTGATTCTGGTGGGCGGACAGGAAGCCGACTGGGATTCTCAGGCGCTGGGAGCAGCCACCGCCGAACGCCTCGGCTGGCCCCAGTTGACCTGGACCAACGAGCTGAAGGTCGAAGGCGACACCATCAGCGGACGGCACGATGTAGACGACGGCAACGAGAGCTTCAGCGCTCCCCTGCCCGCCGTGGTGACCACGCAGCAGGGCCTGAACGAGCCGCGTTACCCGACCCTGCCCAACATCATGAAGGCCAAGCGCAAGGAACTCCGCAAAGACTCGCTGGACACCTACGGCGCGGCCAACACCGTGCGCGTGGTGAATGCCGAAATTCAGACCCGCGCCCGCATGAACCGCGTGATAGACGGCAAGGACCCTCAGGCCGCTGCCGAGCAACTGCTTGATCTGCTGCGAAACGAAGCCAAGGTTCTGGCGTAACGGCTGTAAAGGAGATTGACCATGAAACTGATCGTTGCTGAACATGCAGGGGGCAAGTTGACCAAGGCCACGCTGGAAATGGTCGCCGCTGCCCAGAATGCGGGCGGAGAAGGCCCCGTGACGCTGCTGGTGCTGGGGCAGAATGTGGCTGCTGTAGCCAACGAAGCTGCCCAATACGCCGAACAGGTGTTGGTGGGAGACAGCGCCGCACTGGCCGCTTACAACCCAGAAGTGTGGGCCGCCGCCGCTGCACAGATCGCGCAGGAAGGAGAAGCCAGCCTCGTGTTGATCGGTGGCAGCCGCAGTGGCCGCGAGTATGCCCCCCGTGTGGCCGTCAAACTGGACGCGCCGTATCTGGAGGATGCCACCAGCCTCAGCGTGAATGGCAGTACCGTGCAGGCGCAGCGCTACACCTACCTGGCCCGCGTGACCGAAACGGTTGAGGCCAGTGCGCCCACCGTGACCGTGACCGTGAAGCCCGGATCGTTTGCCCCCGCCGCCCCCGCCGCTGCCGCTGGCGAGCAGTACGACGTGGAATTGGAGTTGCCCGCCGCCCGAACACAGGTGACGGGCCGCAGCGTGGAAAAAACCAGCCGTGTGGCCCTCACCGAAGCCGACGTGATCGTGACGGGCGGGCGCGGCGTGGGCAGCCCCGACAACTTTGCCACTTACGTAGAAGGCCTCGCAGACCGCATCGGTGCAGGCGTGGGCGCGACCCGTGCCGTGGTGGACGCAGGCTGGCGGCCCTACGCCGAACAGGTGGGCCAGACCGGGAAAACCGTGCAGCCCAAGGCTTACATTGCGCTGGGCGTCAGCGGCGCGGTGCAGCACCTCAGCGGCATGGGCAAAAGCAAATTCATCGTGGCGATCAACAAAGACGCCGAAGCCCCTATCTTCAAGGTGGCCGATTACGGCATCGTGGGCGACGTGAACCAGATCGTTCCCGCGCTGATCGAGGCTGCCAAGAAGTAAAGTTTCGAACCTGTGAGCGCCGCCTGTCCTGATGGGGATGGGCGGCGTTTTTTGCGTGATGTCGTGAAAAGTGGAGCCGCCCCACCGGAAGGCTACTGGGACAAATTGCATCCCCCTGACAACTTTGTGGGTAGACTGGGCAGGCCATTCCAATTCGCCCCGGCCCGCTGTGGCCGACCCCGCACTGCACAAGGAGTTTTATGCTGCCTTCCAAGCTGATGCCGTTTGCCGCCGCCGCCCTGACGCTCACCTTGGCTGCCTGTACGCAGGCCACCACGCCCGCCAGCCTGACTGACTATGCCAGCCGCCCAGAGTTACAGGACGCAGACAGTCAGGCGATTCTGGCCCGCTACGGCAACGATCCTGGCCTGATAGACGCGCTTCAGCAGGCTTACGGCGAGAAGCCCGCGCAACTGAGTTTGCCCGCCGTCCCTGCCCTGACCGGACTTGACCTTGCCAGTGACCGCCTCGCTTACATCAAGCGCACGTGCTGGGGCAGCGTGGGCAATTACAACGCTCAGTACGCGTCCTATGCCTTCAGCGGGCTGCCCTATTCGGGCCTGGATTGGGGCCGCGACGGCTGCTCTGCGCCCGATGGCCTGGGCCTGGGCTACCGCGAAGATTTCCGGCCCGCCTGCAATGTGCACGACTTCGCCTACCGCAATCTCAAGGTCTACGAGCGCACTTCGGCCAACCGCCTGACCAGCGATCAGGTCTTTCAGACGAATATGAACACCATCTGCGCGGCCAAGAGTTGGTATGCCCGGCCCGCCTGCTATTCGGCAGCTTATGCCTACTATCAGGGCGTCAGAGTTGGGGGCGACAGCAGCTTCTGAGTCGCAGTTCATCGCCAGATGAACCGAGCGGAGAGAGAGGCGCAGGAAGGACATCGCAGCAAAAATGAAGAGATTCCGGTGCTATTCCGGAAGCTCGGAATCTCAGCGGCGATGTCCTTGGATAGAGTCTAGAACGTGGTTTGTAGGCTGTAGGAAGGGCGTAAAACCCCATAACCTACCTCCCACAGCCCACAAACGTTATGGTATCGGCATGGTCACAGTCGTTTCTCATCCGCTGGTGCAGCATAAACTTTCTCTGATGCGCGACGTACAAACGGGCGTCAAGGAATTTCGGGAACTGGCCGCCGAACTGAGCCTGCTGCTGGCCTACGAGGCGATGCGCGACCTGGAAACCGTGCCCACGCGCCTGCATACGCCCATAGAAGAGGGCGAATTCCCGATGCTGAGCGGCAAGAAACTGGCCTTGGTCGCCATCTTGCGGGCGGGTCTGGTCATGACCGACGCGATTGTTCAGCTTGTGCCCGCTGCCAAAGTCGGGCATATCGGCCTGTACCGCGA
>JAQBPF010000462.1 GCA_028287665.1 Deinococcus sp.
TCAGGTGCGCCGCGCCGAAGCGGTTGCCTGTTCGGATAGCGGCAGACAGGGCCATCTGCGCCTCACGTGTGGCGTCACGGGTGCGCGGCGGCGTCAGGCAGGTATCGCAATTGCCGCAGGGATCAGCCATGCTCTCGCCAAAGTAGTCCAGCAGCATCTGGCGGCGGCAGCTGGCCGTTTCGCAGTAGGTCAGCAGGGCGTCCAGCTTGGCGGCTTCCACACGGCGCACTTCTTCGGGCGCGGCACTCTGGGCCAGCATCCGGCGCACGTTCACCACATCGGCCAGGCCGTACACCATCCAGGCCGTACTGGGCAGGCTGTCGCGGCCTGCCCGCCCAGTTTCCTGGTAGTAGCCTTCCATGCTTTTGGGCAAATCCAAATGGGCAACGAAGCGCACGTTGGGCTTGTCGATGCCCATGCCGAAAGCCACCGTTGCCACCACAATCAGGCCTTCCTCGTTCAGAAATCGGTTTTGGGCGTACTCGCGCTCACGGGGAGCCAGGCCCGCGTGGTACGGCACGGCGTCTATGCCCTGCGCCACCAGCCATTTGGCGGTTTCTTCCACCGACTTGCGGCTCATGCAGTACACGATGCCCGCGTCTCCGGCGTGTTCGGAACGAATAAAATCCACCAGTTGCGACTTCGGACTTTCTTTGGCCGCCACCCGGTACTGAATGTTGGGCCGATCAAAGGAACTCACGAAGGCGGGCGCACCCATGAGGCCCAACACCTGCACGATGTCGGCGCGGGTGCGGTCATCGGCGGTGGCCGTCAGGGCAAGACGCGGGATGGTGGGAAAACGCCCCGGCAGCACCGACAACTGCTGGTATTCGGGCCGGAAGTCGTGGCCCCACTGAGACACGCAGTGCGCTTCATCTACGGCAAACAGGGCGATCTGCACGCGCTCCAGCAGGTCGAGGGTACGGGGCAGCAGCAGACGCTCCGGCGCGGCATACAGAAGATCGAGTTCGCCCGCCATGAGCGCCGATTCCACGTCACGGACTTCGCTGAGGCTCAGGCTGGAGTTCAGGAACGCGGCCCGCACACCCAATTGACGCAGGGTATCCACCTGATCCTTCATCAGCGCGATCAGGGGCGACACGATGATGCCCACACCGGGCCGCAGCAGGGCGGGCAACTGGTAGCACAGGCTTTTGCCCCCGCCTGTAGGCATCAGCACCAGCGCGTTGCCGCCGTCCAGCACGGTCTGCACGATGCCCTCCTGCACGCCCCGGAAGGCATCGTAGCCCCAGACGGATTTCAGGACTTTCAGGGCATCGGGGTGAGAAGGAGCGGCAATCATCGGGACTAGCATAGCGCGTTCTGCCCTGAACGTAATGAAAGAGAGCGTGACTGGGGGGCGGGGACGGGAGTTGCAGAGCCAGGGCGATAAGTGAAGGTTCCAACCCAACTGCACGACGTTGCTGCGCCCCTTGCGGGACGTGCAGGGAGGGGGAATGAGCGAGGCCACCGACCTACCACCTTCAGACCTGCACCCAGACATCAAAAGAAAGAAGGGCAACACTGGGCTGCCCTTCTTTCTGGTCTGAGATTGTGTTGCGCGGCTAAGGGTTACTTCTTGCGCTTGGTGGAGGTCGAGGACGGCTTCTTACCGCCGCCTGCGGTGGTACGTTCCTTTGCATCACGCATAAAGGAACGCAACTTGGCTTCGAACTGAGGACTCTGACGGCCAATGGCACGGGGCCGGGGCACTTCTTCAGGTTCTTCCAGCAGTTCTTTGATAGACAAATCGAGGCGGCCCCGGTCGTCACGGCCCAGAACTTTGACTTCTACGTTCTCGCCCTCTCGGACGTGATCGTGGATGTTCCGGACAAATGAGTGGGCGATCTGCGAGATGTGCACAAGGCCAGTTTCACCGTTCTCGAACTGGATAAACGCACCGAAATCGGTGACGCGTGTGACGCGGCCTTCTGCGACCGCGCCAGAATCAAGCTGCACCAAGGTTGGACTCCTGAAAGGGCATGAGAAGCATCTTACACCAAATGGGTGAAGACCGCATTCCGATTTGGCACATCTGACCAATTGAGCGCCACGGGGCAAACTGACGCTACAGTGAGGATCATGAAGTTGCGTGGCACGCTGGGCGGATTGAACCTCTTGTTGGAACCGGGTGACACCGGGCCAGACGTGGCCGAGGCCCTGGCTGTCCGGGCAGAGTTGCTGGCGACCAGCGTGACCATTGAAGTGGACGGGGACGCCGACCCAGAGGCGCTTGAGGCAGCGCTCTCGGCCATCCGTGCGGCAGGCGGAGCGCCGGGGCGGGTGCGTGCGCCGCGCGTGACCGTAACTGGCCCGAATGCGGCGACTCCCACCGATTTTGGCCCGGCCCAGGCCCGCACCGAAGTCGTGCCCCACAACCTGCGGGCCGGATTCCGGGGCGAGTACCGGGGCAGCGTGGTGGTCATGGGCGACGTGAATCCGGGCGTAGAACTCGTGGCGGGCGGCGACGTGATCGTGATGGGCGCTCTGCGGGGCGTGGTGCATGCCGGGTACGGCGGTCATGAGGGAGCCATCGTGTGGGGACGCCCGATTGCCAGCCCACAGATCCGGATTGGGAATGCGGTAGCCCGCGCCCCCGAAGGCAGCAGCCTGAGCAATATGCGGCGTATGGAGGGGCATGAGGGCGCAGAACTGGCCCGCCTGCAGGACGGCGTGATCGTGATAGACGCACAGAAATAACCGGGAAGCTGCGGCCTGAACGCGCTTTGTAACGCCTTTCTGCGTGCTGCGGCGCTGATCCTGTATACTGGCCTTCAGAATTCCTCGATTGAGGGGTGGGTGATTTGCCCACCTTTTTTCGTGGAGGGGGTGGTTTTCAGGCCGCAAGACTTGGCCGACACAATATGAATAACAACGCAGCCGACAACACCAGTGATCATTTAGCCGACAATCCATACGATCAGCCCTTAGCACCCGCAACTGCCAGCCAGAAGGCAGCCCATCAGAACTTGCAGGCCATCGCTCAGGCCGCCGTCGATCATCTGGGCTTAGAGGTCTTGGAAGTCCAGATGCAGAACATGGGCGGGCAACCCATCGTGCTGATCAGAATTGACCGCCTTGACGAGCAGCCCGTCACCATGTCCGATCTGACCACCGCCAGCCGCGCCGCCGAAGCCGAATTTGACCGCCTCGACCCGATTGCCAGCGAATACCGATTGGAATTCGAGTCGCCGGGAGCCAAACGGCCATTGAATACGGCCCGGCATTTCGAGCGCATGGTAGGCCTGAAAGCCCGTGTGCGCGGCGAAGGACATGCGTTTACCGCCCCGATCAAGAGCGTGGACGGCAATCAGGTGACCTTCGATGTGGCCGGAAGTGACGTGACCCTGACGGTCGGCACCTTTCAGGGCAACCTCGCCGAGTTTCCGGATCGTCACCGATGAGCCGCCCCCTACAACTCCAACCCATCATTCAAAAGGAAGCGTGATATGACCCAACCGGAATTTAACTTTGCGGACGCGCTGCGTGAAGTGGCGCAGGCCCGCAATATCAACGAAATGCAGCTGATCGAGGCCTTCGAGCAGTCTCTGGCGCAGGCCTACACGCGCAACGTGGAACCCGACAAGCGGATCGAAGTTCACCTCGATCCCGGCAGCGGCGAGCTGGAAGTATTGGTTGTGCGCGAAGTGGTCGAAAAGGCCGAAGACGAGCATATGCAGATCAGCCTTGCCGACGCGCTGGAACTCGATCCGGGCGTGGAAATCGGCATGGAAATGGAGTTTCCTGTTGACCGCGAGAAGTTTTCCCGCATTGCGCTTCAGGCTGCCAAGCAGACCCTGACGCAGAAAATGCGTGAAACCGAGCGCAACGTGGTCTTCAACGAGTACAAAGACCGCGAAGGGCAGGTGCTGACCGCGCAGGTGGTTCGCAGCGACAACAAGGGCAACTGGTTCGTGGAACTGGGCGCAGGCGAGGCGATTTTGCCCCCCCGCGAGCAGATTCCCGGCGAGAAGCTGACCCCCGGCACCCGCGTCAAGATCTACCTGAAGGAAGTTCGCAAGACGCCCAAAGGCCCGACGATCCTGGCGAGCCGTGCCGACGAGCGTCTGCTGGACTACCTGCTGAAGCAGGAAATTCCGGAAGTCGCCAACGGCATCGTGGAAGTCAAGGCCATCAGCCGCGAGGCGGGCCAGCGTTCCAAGGTGGCCGTGTTCAGCCACAACGCCAACGTTGACCCGATTGGCGCGTGCATCGGGCACCGGGGCAACCGCATTCAGGCCGTGACGGGTGAACTGGGCCGCGAGCGTGTAGACGTGATCTTGTGGGACGCCAACACCCGCGACTTCATCCGCAACGCGCTGTCTCCGGCCAAGGTGGGCCTGATCGAAGTACATCAGGATCGCCGGGAATCCACTGTAACCGTGACGCCGGATCAGTTGTCTCTGGCGATTGGCAAGGGCGGCCAGAACGTGCGCCTCGCCGCCAAACTGACCGGATTCAAAATCGATCTGCGCGAAACCGCCGCTATCAGCGATCTGGACGCGGCCATGCAGCAGGCGCTGCAAGACGAGCAGGACGGCGTCAGCAGCGGCAACGCCCAGTCGGCCTTCGACGCCCTGTTTAAAGACAGCAAGTCGGTGGCGACGGCCAGCCCGGAAGACATCGGAGAATAAGCCTTGCCAGACGCCCTGCCCACCACCGACACCCTGCCGAGGCATACGCCTGAGCGCAGTTGCGTCGCGTGCCGCCGCAAACGCTCACAGGCAGAGTTTGTGCGCGTGACCCGGCAAGACGGGGTATGGGCAGTGCAGACCGGCAACCGCAGCGGGCGCGGCGCGTATGTGTGCAGTGACTCGCCTACGTGCTGGCAAGACAAAAAATTGCGGCGGGCCTTTGGCGCTCAGGCGGCGCAGGTGGCCGCACAGTTGCTAGAGCGGCAGCCTGTAGAACGCCAGAAGTCCGCGCAGTCTTGACCCCATCTCATCAAGTACCAACCTCACCGGAGGTGAGCATGTCGAAAGTTCGAATTTATACCCTCGCCAAAGACCTTGGCGTAGAAAATCAACGGATGCTGGAAATTCTCGACGGACTCGGCGTGTCTTATAAGAGCGTCAGCAGCACCATCGAGGAAGAAACCGTAGACCTGATCAAGCAGATTCTGGCCCAAGAAGGCACGGAAGCTGCGCCAGAAGCCGTGGCGGCGGCGGACACGGCCCCCACCGTTTCGACCCCCGCAGTTTCGGCACCGGAAGCCCCGGCGAAAGCAGGCAGCGACGACGTTGCGCCTGTAGCTGCCGCGACTCCGGAACCCGTTGCCGCCGCACCCGCACCTGCTGAAGCATCTACCGAAATCCCCCACCGCGCTCCCGTCGTGACCATCATGGGCCACGTCGATCACGGCAAAACCAGCCTGCTGGACTACATCCGCAAGACCAAAGTGGCGGCCAAGGAAGCAGGTGGCATCACTCAGCACGTGGGCGCGTTCGAGGCCCAGACCAGCAAGGGCCGCATCGTGTTCATCGATACGCCCGGCCACGAAGCCTTTACCACCATCCGCGCACGCGGGGCCAACGTCGCTGGCATCGCCATCATCGTGATTGCCGCCGACGACAGCCTGATGCCCCAGACCCGCGAGGCGATTGCCCACGCGCAGGCCGCCAAAGTGCCCATGATCATCGCCATCAACAAGGTGGATTTGCCTCAGGCCGATCCTGACCGCGTGAAGACGGACTTGACCCAGCTGAACCTCGTGCCGGAAGAATACGGCGGT
>JAQBPF010000480.1 GCA_028287665.1 Deinococcus sp.
GTGAAAGGGGTGATACACAGGCAGCATGGTCAGCACGCCGTCGCCGGGAGCGGTCAGCGCGTGTACGGCGGCAAAAATTCCGGGTACGACTCCCGGCAGCATTGCCACTCCTTCGGCGGGCAGGTCGGTCAGGCCCTGGGTGGCGGCCTTTTCCTGAATCAGGCGGGTCAGGAGCGGATCGCCCATCAGTTGCGGGTAGCCCAGACCACGGGTCAGACGGTCTTGCAGGGCACTCAGAATGGCAGGGGCCACCGGGTAGTCCATGTCGGCAATCCACATCGGAATAACGTCCTCGTCGTACAACGTCCATTTGACAGAGTCGGCGTGGCGCAGCGCGTTGGGGTCGAGGTGGCTGCGGGAATCCGTGCCGTCCAACTCCACTTCGGGCACTTCAGACAAATTCGGGCCAGTCATGGGGCGAGCATACGCCGCGCCGCGCCATTTGGGGAGACGGGGAAGACAGAGCCGCAGGGTACACTGCCTCCTATGCTGGCGATCATGGGCGCGATGGATGAAGAAATTGAATTGTTGCTGGCCGACCTGCAACACCCCGAAACCCTGACTTTTCCGGGGGTTACGCTGCATAGAGGTCTTTTAGACGGCGTGCCCGTGCTGCTGACTCGCGGCGGCATCGGCAAGGTCAATGCGGCCCTGACCACGGCCTATCTGCTGATGCAGGGGGCCACACAGGTTATTTTTACGGGCGTGGCGGGCGGCGTGCACCCCGAACTGCGGGTCGGGGACATCGTGGTCAGCACCGATTGCGTGCAGCACGATGTGGATGTGGCCGCACTGGGCTACGAACTGGGCACCGTACCGGGCGAGTTGCCCGCCTGGCCCGCCGACGAGCAGTTGCGAGCCATCGCCCTCGAAGCGGCGCGTGATGTAGAAGGCGTGCGCGTACTGGACGGCAGAATTGCCAGCGGAGATCAGTTCATCGCCTCAAGGGAAGGCGTGCAGCGGCTCTGGACGCTGTTTGGGGCGGCCTGCGCCGAGATGGAAGGCGCGGCAGTGGCGCAGGTGTGCAGCAAGGCAGGCGTCCCGTTCGTGATCATTCGCAGCGTCAGCGACACCGCCGACCACGATGCCAACGTGGATTACCGAACCTTTATGCCGCTGGTGGCCCGCCACGCCAAACAGGTCGTGCGCGGCATGTTGGCCCGCCTGACGCCGCAAGCCTGACCCGAATGCCTTCCCAGACCGCCGCCCTGCCGCCCCCCGTGCGCGTGGTCCTGGGGTTGGGCGTGCTGGTGGCTTTTGCCGCCCTCGGAGAGGGGTTGATGAGGCTGCTGCATTGGCCTCTGCCGGGTTCGGTGGTGGGCATGGTGCTGCTGTGGGCCGCGCTGGGACTGCGTCTGGTGCGCCTGGACTGGATCGAACCTGCCGCCGATGGAGTGCTGGGCGTTCTGGGTCTTTTGTTTATTCCCGCCACTGTCGGAGCCGTTCAGTTTTTGGGAGCCGGGGCCGCGTGGGGGCTGTGGCTGCTGGTGCTGCTGGCAGGCTTGCTGCTGGGAGCAGGGGTGGCCGGACTGCTGGCGGCGCGGCTGGTGCGGGCAGATGATGGTGGGGCCAAATGATCTGGCTGGCCCTGACCCTGCTGACCTTTGCACTGGGCGTGGTGCTGCAACTGCGCTTCAGATCGCCGCTGCTGAATCCCACGCTGCTGGCAACCGTGCTGGTGGGCGGTCTGCTGCTGCTGACGCGTACCCCGTACCCGACTTATACCCAGGCCACAGAACCTATCTCGGCATTTCTGGCCCCGGCGGTGGTGGCTCTGGCCGTGCCGCTGTACCGCCTGCGGGCGCTGCTGGCACGGCAATGGCGGGCGCTGCTGTTGGGTGGGGCGGCGGGCACGCTGGTGGGTGTGGGTGTGGATACGCTGCTGCCGCGTGCACTGAACCTGAGTCTGGAGGCCCAGCGGGCCCTGTCTACTGCGCCTGCCACCAGTCCTGTCGCGCTGCAACTGGCCCACATCACGGGGGCTCCTGCGGCTCTGGCAGCCACTCTGGCCGTGCTGTCGGGCCTGCTGGGGGCGCTGGTGTTGCCCGCCTTCCTGACCCTGTTGGGCGTGCGGCATCCACTGGCACGCGGCTTGGCCCTGGGAGCCGTGGCGCACGGCATCGGCACCGCCCGTGCCCGCGAGGAAGGCGACTTGACTGGGGCCGCCAGCAGCATCGGCATGGGGTTGGCCGCTCTGGTGGTGACTCTGGTTGTGGCGCTGCGAGGCTGACCCCGCGAGGCCAATCCAATGGGGCTGATCCAGAAGTGACATTCTCCCGGCGCAGGCGTAGCCTCAGCGGATGACCAGCACTTCAGAATTGGCCCCCAAGTTGACTCTTGCCCTCCTGGGGGCGGCGGGCGGTGTGGGACGGCGGCTGGCAGCCCAGGCCAGTGCAGCGGGCCACCATGTGCGCGGTCTGGTGCGCCGCCAGGAGCAGGCCGACATGCTGAGCCTGCACGGGGCAGAGCCAGTGATAGGTGACCTGACGGGCCACTGGGAAGCCGTACTGGACGGCGCAGACGCGGTGGTGTGGGCCGCCGGAGCCGGGGCCAGCGGCGCATTCGAGGCCATAGACCGTGACGCCCTGATTGGCGTGGTAAATGTATTGAAAGACCGGGGACCGCGCCGCCTGATCGTGGTCAGCAGCATGGGGGTAGACCGGCCCGAGCAGATGCCGCCCTTTCTGAGCGCCGTGCTGCGCGTCAAGGCGGTGTCTGATGCCCATGTGCAGACCAGCGGTCTGGACTACACCATCGTTCGGCCCGGTGGTCTGACCGACGCTCCCGGTACTGGGCAGATTCAGGTCGGCATGCCTGCCCCACGCAGCATGATCGCGCGGGATGACGTGGCGCACCTCGTCCTGGCCTGCCTCAGCCTGCCGCAGACCATCCAGAACACCTTTGAAGTCGTGGGCGGAGAACTGAGTATCGCGGAGGCTCTGGAAAGGCTTTGAGGATGGGCGGGGTGGGGGTTGAGGGCAATCGCTCGCGCTCACTCACCCCCTCTTTTGCGGAGCTTTGCAGGCCAAGGGTGAGGGGCTCAAACCCCGACACCGCCACCCCATCACGTTCCCGCCCAACTGCATATGAGGCCCCAAGGTGCGTGCAACACGCGGGCCCATTCCAACATCAAGACGACGGGCAATTCCTCTTCAGATGAGGGATTGGGCCGAGTCTGAATGCGACGAGATCACTCCTGCCGAGCGCAACGACCAACTCCCCTGACCTCTCTGGGGGTGGGGGAGAACGTGGGACAGGATCAATAACCCTGCCTCACCCTCAACCAGTCAACACGGCCCCATTACCTCCCCGTCCCTTGCCTTCCAAATTAACCCGACTATACTTGTCGGGTATGGGCGAACGGACATTGGATGCACTGAACCCCGGCGAGGCCGCCCATGTGGTCGATCTTGACCGCCTTCACCCTCTGCGGCGGCGACTGTTGGAACTCGGCTTTGTGCGGGGCGCGAGGGTCGTGGTGGTGCGCCGCGCTCCGATGGGCGATCCGGTAGAACTGCGCGTGAACGGCACCGATCTGGCGCTGCGGGCGTCCGATCTGCTGGGCATCCGGGTACGCGAATGACCGCCACTGTTCCACCTGTTACCGTTCCCACCAACACCGTGCCGCCTGCCACCGCGCTGCCCCGCCTGCCCGACGAGGCCGCCTGCCTGCAAACGGTGGCCCGCTTGAAGGCCGCCCACGAACCCAGAGTGGTAGTGGTGGGCAACCCCAATACAGGCAAGACCACTCTGATCAACGCGGTGGCCGGAACCAATCTGAAGGTGGGCAACTGGGCGGGCGTAACCGTAGAAAAGCGGGAAGCACGGCTGAATGTGCAGGGCCGCCCCCTGCTGCTGCTGGATTTGCCGGGCGCGTACTCGCTCAGCCCCCATACGCCCGAAGAGCTGATCACGCGCACCGCCCTGCTGGATGAAGGCCCGGACGTGATCCTGAATGTGCTGGACGCTGGAAATCTGGAGCGCAACCTGTACCTGACGTTGCAACTGATCGATTTCCATGTGCCGGTGGCGGTGGCGCTGAATCTGGTCGACGAGGCCCGTGAAAAGGGCCTGACCGTAGACGCGGCGGCGCTGTCGCGGGTGCTGGGCGTGCCCGTTGTCGAAACTGTGGCCAGCAAGGGGCAGGGCACGGGCAAGCTGCTGGAAACGGCTCTGAAGGGCGCGACCCTGGGCATCGGCGTGCGCTATCCGCAGGCCATAGAAGCCGCCGCCGCAGACCTGATCGCCCGCATGGCCGACCTGCCCACGCTGCCGCCCCACGCTCACCGCTATCTGGCGCTGGCCCTGCTGGAAGGCGATCCCAGCGTGCGGGGCCGACTGAGCGCCACCGGGCACCTTCCCCTGATTGACGCTGCCGACGCGCATCTGGCCGCACTGGACGCAGAAGGCGTGGACGCCCTGATCGAAATTGCCGAGGCCCGCTACGCCCGCGCAGGCGACCTTGCACGGGTGGCTGTCCCGCGTGCCGAAGCGCGGCGTACTCTGTCGGAACGCTTAGACCGCTTGGCGCTGCACCCCATCCTAGGCATCCCGATTTTTCTGGCGCTGGTGCTGCTGGTCTTCCGGCTCACCTTCAGCGTGGCGTCTCCGTTTGTAGACCTGATCGGCGGGCCGCTGCAAACCACGCTGGCGGGCTGGGCAGCGGCGGCGCTGGCGTGGTTCCCGCTGGGCCGTGACCTCGTGGTGGGCGCGATTATTCCCGGCGTGGGCACGGTTCTCAGTTTCCTGCCTACCCTGCTGGTGCTCTACCTCGCCATGAGTTTTCTGGAAGACAGCGGCTATATGGCCCGCGCCGCCTTCCTGATGGACAGAATCATGCGCGGGCTGGGGCTGGATGGCCGCGCCTTCATTCCGCTGATTCTGGGCTTCGGGTGCAATGTCCCTGCCGTGAGTGCCACACGCACTCTGGAGCGCCGCAGTGACCGCGTGGTGGTCAGCATGATTTTGCCCTTCATGAGTTGCTCGGCCCGCCTGCCCGTGTACGTGGTGTTTGCCGCCGCTCTGTTTCCGCGTTCCGGAAGCTGGATCGTGTGGAGCATGTACATTCTGGGCATGGCCGTGGCCTTCGCATTTGCGTGGGCGCTGCGCCGCACATCGTTTCCCGCAGAGGGCGGCGGCGTGCTGCTGGAACTGCCGCCCTACCGTTTTCCCGCGTGGCGCGTGCTCTGGAAACATGCCTGGCGGCGCACGGCCAGCTTTGCCAAACGGGCCAGAACAACCGTGCTGGCAACGGTAGCGGGCGTGTGGCTGCTGCTGGCCCTTCCGGCAGTGGCAGGCGGCAAGTTCGCCACGGTCGCTCCCCAGGACAGCGTGTTTGGCCGCGTATCGGAAGCCGTGTCGCCCATTTTCGCGCCTCTGGGCTTCGGCAACTGGCAGGCCACGGGCGCACTCGTTCCCGGCTTTATTGCCAAAGAAGTGGTGGTGGGCACGCTGGGTCAGATTTATCTGGGTGAGCAGGCCGCCGCCCCCGCCCCCTTAAGTTTGTGGGCGGGCGTGCAGGGCGCAGTCAGCGCCACCTGGGACACCATCAAAACCAGCGTGAGTGCCCTTCCGACTGTGCTGGCACTGCCCCGCCTGGGGACCGATACCACCGCCGACCAGAAAACCCCGCTGGCTCAGGCACTGGCCGCAGCCTTTACCCCAGCCGCTGGATTGGCCTACCTGGTGTTCGTGCTGCTGTACACGCCCTGCATCGTCACGGTGGGGGCCATTGCACAGGAGCACGGGCGGCGCATCGCGTGGATTACGGTGGCCTACCAGATGGGCATCGCGTGGGGCATGGGCTTCTTGACCTATCAACTGGCGCGGCTGTGGTTGTGATGAGGATAGGCATGCGTGAATCTGTCTCCACCACGCTTTTCCCACTCACCACTGACCACTTACCACTCACAGAACGCCGTTCCTGTGGACGGCCAGAGGCCATGAAATGCCGCCCCTGACCGCCCGCCCCCCTTCCCCGCTGGCCGCCATTTTGCAGGCCATCGCAGGTGCGCCGCGTACCCCCAGCGAACTGGCGCAGGACCTGGGCAGCACGGCGGCGGCACTGGACGGCATGTTGCGAACCCTGTTTACAGGCGGCTACGTGCAGGAGGCCGCCCCCGACGCCGGAGCCTGTGCCTGCGGCCCCTGCGCCCTCAAAAGCCTGTGCCGCAACGCGCCGGACGGAACCCCAATCGAGGCGGCGGCTCCGGCCCTGAATCTGCTGCGGCTGACAGCGCGCGGGGAAGCGTATCTGGCTAGGAACAGTTAGCAGTTAGTGGGGAGTGGTCAGTGCGAAGGGAAAAAGCAGAACGTGGATCGTAGGTAGGGCTTTACCACGCTCTACGATCCACCTTCTACGCTCCGTCCCCGGTATCCAGCAGCAGTTTGGGCCGAAACTTGAGCCCATCGGCGGCCACCAGATGCGCCGGAATACCCGCGACCTGACTGATGGCCCGCTCGGGCGGAACACCGTGCAGGTGGCCGTACACGATCAGATCGGGCCGTGCGGCTGCAATCACGTCGGTCAGGGGGTTGGGTGGATAGGGCGGCGAGGCGGGCGGGTAGTGCAGCATCATCAGGAAGTGGTCGCCGGGCTGCCGCAGGGCTTGAGCGGCCTTCACGCTCAGGCCCAGGCGTTCGGCTTCCCGGGTCAGCAGGCGCTCGTCTTCGGCATTCAGGGCCTCATGTCCGGGTGTTGTCCAGCCGCGTGAACCGCAGACCACCACGTTGCCCAGGCGCACAGCGTCATTGACCACCGCCAGCATTCCGGGGGGCAACACGGCACGCAACCGGCTGGCGGTGGGCCACCAATAATCGTGGTTGCCGCGCAGCAATACCTTGGTTCCCGGCAGGCCCGCCACCACGCTCAGGTCGGTCATGGCATCGGGCAGGCGCATGGCCCAGGACAGGTCTCCGGGCAGCAGCACCACATCTTCCTCACGCACGATTTCGCGCCAGTGTGCCCAGATCGCGTCTGGATGACCTGCCCACTGCGGCCCAAACACCGTCATGGGCTTGGGGGTCACGGTGGCAAGATGCAGATCGGCGATGGCAAACACACGCATAAACACACTCCGGCAAGAAGATGGGGACAAACGGGCAAGAGAAACGGGCTACAGCATAGCCGAAGGAATCTGGCCACAAAAAAACCTCCCGCGAAGGGGAGGCTTCCAGCGTGGTCGGGGCGAGAGGATTCGAACCTCCGACCCCGTCGTCCCGAACGACGTGCGCTACCAGGCTGCGCTACGCCCCGATTCCACGGCCCGCCGCGCCTGAGCCCAGACGCCTTGGTGCGTTCGGCAGTTTACGCGGGGCCAACTGGGGGTGTCAAGCAAGCTGGAAACGGAGTAAAGAGCTGATGGGGTGGCCATTCATGCACCGCACAGCCCGGTGGTCTGAGGGGCTGAAAGTCCAAGGCTGGCCGTTCCTGGACCCGGCGACCCTCGACCCACAGACGCCACTATTCATCGTCCTCCATAAACTCCGGCTCCACTGCGTCTTCGTCGTCGATCTGTTCGGCGCTGACCTCACGGATGGCATTCCAGATGACAGCCCCCGGAAAGCCGCGCCGCGCCAAAAATCCGTAGGCGCTGGAGCGGGGATCGCGCTTGCGGCTGAGGCTGGACCAGCGGCGGCTCAGCAGTTCGGTGGCCGATGCCTGCTCGTCATCGGGGTCACGGGCCTGCATGGTTTCGTCTATCAGCGGGGCCGTCACGCCCCGGCGCTTGAGGGTCTGACGCACGCGGAAGCCGCCGATCCCGCGCCGCGCTCCCTCGGCCTGCGCCACCTGTGCGTCGTCCTGATAACCCAGCTCCTGCACACGCTCCAGCACTTCCTGTACCAGCGCTTCGTCGTCGCTGCGGCGCTCCAGCTTGGCCCGCAGTTCGGCGGCAGTCAGCGCCCGTGCACCCAGGGCGCGGAAGGCGTAGGCCAGCAGGTTGTCGCGGGCTTCTTCGGGGGTGGGCACGCGGGCAGGTTTGGCAGGCCGTTCACCGTCTCCATCAGAACTGTCTGGATTGCGGCTGACGCGGGGTTTTTTGGGCCGGAAGCTCACGCCGCACAGTCTAGCGCTTGACCCCGTCTGCCATACCGGATACAGTAGCGAAGTTGCCCATTTTGCCCCCTGAGTCTTGATCTGGGTGATCTGGATGACCCCGAATCAGGCCCATTGCGGCTTGACCGGGTGCGCCGAAGGCAACCAACATTGCCCGGTGCATCGAGTTCCCCAGCGCGGGAACCGCCCCGACTGCACAGACTGTGCGCGGGAGAACAAGGAGAACGAACATGGCCCTACGTCATAAATCTGCCCAGAAACGCCACCGCCAGAGCCTCAAGCGCCGTCTGCTGAACCGCAGCCGCAAGAGCACCATCAAGACCTTTGTGAAGAAGGCCGTGGAAGCTGCCCAGCAGAACGTGGCTGACGCCGCCGCCGTGCAGAGCAAGGCCGAGAGCCTGATCGACAAGGCCGCCAAGGGCAGCACCCTGCACAAGAACACCGCCGCCCGCAAGAAGAGCCGCCTCGCCAAAGCCATCAACAAGGCCAAGGCCGCAGCCGAACAAGCGTAAGCGACACAAATTTAAGCAGGGCCGACGCACGTTGAAGCGTCGGCCCTGCTTGTTGGTATGATCCGTGTTTTTCGTTATGACCTGTACTTTCCGGGCCAGAGGGATCTGGCCCAGTCAGCCTGTCTCAATCGGCCAGGTAGCGCAGAAACTCGCGCATGGCATTCACACAGGGACTGCCTTCGTACTCCGCGCTGCTGCCCGTAACGGTCCTGAGAATGCCGCTGTCGCTGAGATAGAGCTGACTGATGCGGTACGTGACGCCGCCCTGCTCATAGGCATAGGACGCCAGAATGCTCCATTCTCCGGCGCGGTCCACGGGCTGGGTCACCACTTCACGCACCTTGCGGGCACTGAGCTTGGACTGCAATTTCAGGGCAAAGGCGCGGGCCTGATCCTGCGTCTTGAAAGTCGGGAACGCCTGCCCGTGCTTCTCTTCTCGCAGCAGGCACGCGCCCGCCTCGTCTACCCACTCGGTGGCGTTGCCTGCCACCGGCGTCCAGCCCGTCATGGGCACGATTAATGCCTGTGCGGGGCTCAGGCCCAGGGCGGCAGCGGTCAGCAGGGCAACAGGAGTACGGGCAAGCATGGCCCCTTCAGGCTAACAGGTCGGTTATGACAAGCTTGGTCCGGTTCTCATCAAACGTGAGGGCGGTCTTAAGACGCCGACACTGCACTCAGCCGTGCTTGCAGGCCTGCCTTCACTGCGGCCCATTCCGTTTGCACGATACTGAACATCACGCTATCGCGGGCAAAGCCGTCCGGGCGCACCTGATACTGACGCAGCGTGCCCTCTTCCACCGCGCCGAGCTTCCGCATGGCGGCCAGGCTCCGGGCATTGCGGGCATCCACCTTGAAATGCACCCGGTTGGCCCCCAGGACCTCGAAGGCGCGGCCCAGAAGAAGCAATTTAGACTCTGGATTCACCACGCCGCCGCGGGCGCCCGGCAGCAACATCGTGCCGATTTCCATCCAGCGGTCCGAGGTCTTGACCTCGCTGTAGCTGATGCGCCCCACCGCCTGCCCGCCCAGCAATACAGCCCAGTTGATGCGGTTCGGCAGGGCATTCAGCCGAGAAATGTAGCTGGCCCAGGCCTCTACGGTGGCTTCTTCCGGCCCGCCCCGCGCCAGCATCGCCACCGTATCGGCATCGGCCCCGGCATTCAGCGCCTGCGCGTGGGCTTCGGTCAGGGCTTCCAGAGTAATAAACCGGCCCGGCAGGGTGGGAACCAGCATCCAATCGGCAGCAGGGGCAGGGGCTACAGGCAGAAAAACGGGCGTATCGCTCATGCAAGAACGATACGCCGCAGTGGGTTGGGGGCGGGGTTCAGGGTCTAGGACGGAATCGCCCAAAGGCTGGGCCGCTCACCTGAATTTCCCCTCCCAGAAGGAGTTACTTGCTGACCCGCTGCCGCCCGGTCATGGCCCGGCCCAGCGTCACTTCGTCGGCATATTCCAGTGCGCCGCCCACGGGCAATCCGTAGGCGATGCGGCTCACCAGTGCGCCCAGAGGCTCCAGCAACCGCTGCAAATACAGCGCGGTGGCGTCGCCTTCTACCGTGGTTCCGGTGGCCAGAATGACTTCCATCCCTTCCGTCACACGCGGCAGCAGGGGCCGGATGTGCAGTTTGTCGGGGCCGACGCCGTTCATAGGGCTCAGAACGCCGTGCAGCACGTGGTACAGCCCCCGGTATTCGCCGCTGCGCTCGATGGCGATCACGTCGCCGGGTTCTTCCACCACCGCAATCAGATTCTGGTCGCGGCCTGCGTCGCTGCACACGTCACAGCGGTCGGCGTCGGTGATGTTGAAGCAGATGGGGCACACGTGCAGGTCACGCTTGGCCGACAGCAGCGCCCCGGCCAGCCGCTCTATATCTTCGCGGGGTTGCTCGAACAGGTGAAAGGCGAGCCGCTGGGCACTCTTGGGGCCGATGCCCGGCAGGCGCGAGAGCTCGCGAATCAGGGCCACGAGGGAAGGCGGGTATTTCATGCCTCTCCCCCATCAGCCCGCCGACTGAACTGACAGTGCCCGCTCAAAATCCGGGCAGGCCCAGCCCGCGTGTGGCGTCTTGTTGCAGGGCGTCGGCTTTGGCCGTGGCGTCCTGCATGGCCACCAGAATCAGGTCTTCGAGGGCTTCCACGTCGTCGGGGTCTACGGCTTCGGGCTTGATCTTCAGGGCGGTGATTTTGCCGTGCCCAGTCATGGTCACCGTCACAAGGCCGCTGGCCGTGCCTTCCACCGACTGCGCGGCGAGGTTGTCCTGAATTTTGGCGGCGGCGGCCTGCGCCTGCTGCATCTGCTTCATCAATTTCTTCATGTCCATAGCCCGTTCATTCTACCGGGAAGGGGGAAGACAGAAGGTGCAGAGGGCAGCAACGCCGTCCGGGTTGATCATGGCGTGATCACGGTGCGGATGCATTACTGAGGGTGCATCCGCAGAAGCGCCCGGCCGATAGACCTCCTGACTGGGGCCGGAAGAATGCTGTGAACGGATGCCTAGCGGTGTGGCCTCACCCGTTCCCGATCAAGCGTGCGCTGATCCACCGTTTCCCGGCCTTCTCACAACCTGGCCCGCGTCTGGTTCGCCCTGATCTCTGTTGCCTGATCTCTGTCGCCCGATCTGGGTTGCTCGATCTGGGTTGCCCTCATCTGATCTGGAGGTGTTCTGATGTCCTTACGTCTGTGTGCCGTAAAGCCATTCTCTGCCCGCTTGACCTGCCTCGGCGTGGCCCTCCTTGCTGGCAGTTACGCCGCTGCCGACGCGGTGGAATCGGCCACTCTCGCGTCGTATCTGACCCAGCCGGTGCCGTCGCTGGGCGGCCTGCTGGAACCTCTTCCGGCGTGGGGCTGCGGCGGCCCGACTCCGCCCCTCAGCATCCTGTCTGTTCACTTCAATTGGCACTGCACCTTCGACGCCACCATCAATCCCAGCGTGGGCAGTTTTCCCAACGACGGCAACCGATTCTTCGGCTTCCACAGGCAGTTTCTGTATGCCTACAACCTGTACCGTCAGTCTCAGGGCCGCCCATTCCTGCAAACGTGGATGCCCTCGGCGGGCGCGAGTCTGCCGCTGGGCCACGCCACGCGCCCCGACCTGGCCGCCTGCACCAACTGCACGCCGCTGCCCGCCAATTTCCGGCTTCCGGCAGCGGGGGGCACCCTCAATCCGGCGACCACCACGCTCGAGGATTACGGCAGTTCGCTGGTACCTTGGCACAACGGCACGCATGTGGCGATGGCGCAGGCGGGCGGCAATCCGGGCAACAACTGCTTCGATTCCACCAGCCCGCTGCACTTCCGCGACATCATGTGCGTGACCACAGCGCCCCGCGACCCGATGTTTTTCCGGTTCCATAACTTTGTGAACGACCTGCAAGACGCACTGCTGACCTTTCAGGACACCGACGTGATGATCGTGTTCGACAAGTCGGGCAGCATGACCCTGCCCAACGGTACCGGCAGCGACAACCGCCTGAACAGCGCCAAAAACGCCGCCCGCCTCTTTGCCGACCTCCTGCGTGACAGTTCCAACAACCGCGTGGGCCTGATCAGTTTTTCCACGGCCGCTGCCCCCAGCCCCGAGATGCCGCTGACGATTGCCTCCAGCGCCCCTGCCGCCATGAATACCGCCCTCACCAGCGTCAGCGCGGGCGGAGCCACCAGCATTGGCGGCGGCCTGCGCGGAGCCGTCACCGCCCTGAATGCCAGCAGCAACCCCAACAAGGCCATTTTATTGCTCACAGACGGCGTGGAGAACACCGCCCCCATGATTGCCGACGTGCAGGGCCGCACCCCCAACCAACTGCGCGACACGCATCTGTGCGCGGTGGGCTTCGGCACGCCCGGCAGTCTGGACGGCCCCAAACTGCGCGATCTGGCCGAGCGGCAAGGCGGGGCGTACCGGGCCGACGCCGACCCCCTGACCCTCAACAAGTATTTCGTGGAGTGCTTTGCGGATATTTTTGACACCTTCGTGGGCAAAGACCCGGTCGGGCTGCTGAAGGCCGGGGCCAATGCCAGTGCGCCCACCGTGCATGTGGCCAGCAGCGACAACGAAGTGGTTTTCGTGCTGTCCTGGGAACAGAATTTGCCCAAAGGAGCCTTGCGTCTGGCCGTGACCACGCCCACCGGTGCGCCGCTGAATCTGAACGACGCCAACGTGGAAAGCCGCTTCGGGGCCACCTATCACATCGTGCGCGTGAAATTGCCCTACGGCACGCAGCGCGACGGACGCTGGACAGCCCGCGCCGTGCGGCCTCTGCGCTCATTCCTCAACGGCTTTGCCCCCGGAGCCTTCAAAACCCCGGCCATTGGCGCGACCATCGCGGGGCAGCAACTGGCCCAACTGTGTGAGGGCGGAGCCTGCAACCGCGTGCTGTATTACGAGGATTTCCCGTTCAGTCTGATGCACGGTTCCAACGACGGCGCGTACTATCAGGCGCTGCTGGCGGCCAAACTGGGGCGGCAACTGGGCACGGTAGACCGCGTCTCTGACCCTGAACGGTTTGCGGCGGCGCTTGAGCGGGGAAACTACGACCTGATCGTGAGCAGTACCACCACCGCAGAAGGTCTCCAGCCTTACGACGACCTGCTGACCAGGCTGGCGTGCAGCGAAAAAGGCCCCAGGCTGATCGTGACCGACCTCCGCAAAGATGGGAATCAGGGCCTCCTGCGCTGCCTCGGCGCTCAGGCCACAGGTGAACGTGATTTTGAGGTGCTGAAGGGAGACGGACAGGTTTTTACGGGCAGCGTGGGCCTCGGCATGGCTGGGCACGCGGGCATGGCAGGCATGAATCACGGCAGCATCAGTGCGGCCTACAAACCCACGGGCGCGGCAGGAACCAGCCAACCGGCCCTGTCGCCGCGTGGCGGAGCAGCCATCATCGCGCGGGCAGTGTCTTCACCCAATGTGCCCACCACCGACCAGCGCTTTTTTATAGAGTCGCTGGCCAGCGGCAGCGCCCGCGTGCGCCCGCATACCTACCTCAGCCCCAATTACACGGGCGAGCGCCTGCATCCGGCCTTCCACATTCCAGAGATCTACATTCCGCTGGGCGGCTTCGACAAGGTGACGGCCAGAGTCACGGTCACCCGGCCCCTGGAAAGCCAGAGTGCGGTGTTGGCCCGCACCGGAACGCAGGACATCACCAAGCGCGAAGGCGACACCCTGAACGTGCGCCAGACCGCCGATCTGCGGGCCAATCCCAGACAGAGCAGCGGGTTCATCAAAACGGAAACCCTGACCTTCCCGCTGAACGATGAGGGCAAAGACGGCGACACCAGCGCCGGTGACCGCTACTGGGAAGTGGCCCTGCCACCCGAAATCGCCAGATTTGACGGTGAATACAACGTCCACGCCTATTTCACCATCTGCCGGGGAACGCTGTGCTTTGAGCGCGAGGCCCAGCAAACCCTGATCGTGGACGCCAAGCCCGACCCACGCGCCAGTAAGGTGCAACTGGTGCAGACGCCCAATACGGTTCCCGGCGTGGCGACGGTGCTGTATACCCCGCTGAATCCGGACGGTCTGCCGCTCGGCCCAGATCGCCAGTCTCAGTTGCGTTTTGAAGGCAGCAAAGGCGTGAGCGTACAGAGCGTGACCAGCCTGAACGCGCAGGGCACCTACGCCATTACCGCCCGCTATGACCCCAACAATACGAATCCGTCGTTGGTGGTGACGCCGCTTGGTCGGCCTGAAGAGAAGCTGGAGATTGCCCTGCGGTAAGAAGAGTGGCGACGGTGGACCGTGGGCTGGCATTGGCCCACGGTCCACCTTCGCCTGC
>JAQBPF010000482.1 GCA_028287665.1 Deinococcus sp.
TCCAGCCGCCCAGTTTCACGCCATTTTCCTTCACAGGGCCACCTGAACCTGACCCAGTTCGGCCAACAGACGGCCCACGTTGACCTGCGGCCCCGCCACTACCGCCACGCAGTACTGGCCAAGCGGCCTCATGCACACCGTCTGTCCGCCCAGATCGGCTGACATCAGCTTCAGCGAGCGCTTCTGAAACAGCAGAGCGGTGGCGGCCACCACGCTGCTCAGGCCCGCCGCATCGCGCATGGCCCGGACCCGCAGCACTTCGCCGGTAGAGCGGCACACCATCACGCCCATCACGCCCTGCATGCGGGCAAAGTCCAGAATCACGTCGTCCTGGCCACTGGTGCTGTCCAGGGCGTAGGTCCGCACGCCAACAGGCCCCGTGTAGTCGGGATCATCGAATTCAAAATCATCTGCGTTGAGATCGTCTGCACTGAGCTGCTGTGGCTCCTGCCAGTGCGTGCCGGTATTGGTCATGATGGCTCCCTCATCCCAGGTGGCCACGGGGATGGTTTCAGAAAACAGGGTGGGCGCTTTGGGATACTCGACCTCCAGCCGACTGGCCAGCGTTCTGAGTTCGGTCCGGGCCCGCGCCTGAGGCAGCACCGCCGACAACCGGGTCAGCAAGGGACCAGACAAGACCCCCTGCATTTCTAAGGCACTGACGCCTTCTGAAGTCAGGTTCTGTTCGCGCAGCGCGGCACGCAGCATCGTTTCGGCGGCACGTTCAGACACACTGCCTGCAAGGGCACGCACAATCATGGTGTACACGGCGTTTGTCATAGAGAGAACCTCTGGAAAGGGCAGGCAAGAAAGGGCAACAGCAGAGTGAGAACGGAAAGGGAGGGCCCAGCAAGCCGTTTGAAGACACGGGGGCAGCTGCACACGCCAGAGTCTGGGCTGTCAGCCCGCTCTGAGAAAACGAAACACGGGGAACAACGCAAGAAATCCTCACGCGATTATAGGAGCGCCTGCCTTACATTTTTGTTTCACCCAGAGGACTTTCAAAACATTTATGGGCGTGCGTCTGGCAAGCTGACCGCAAGAACAGAGCAGGGTCAGGATGCCTGAAGTTGATGGCCTGTGCGTCTGCCCGAACCGGACAGTTCCCGCCCTCCGCGCCCTACACTGCTTTCCATGTCCATGACCTTGTCTGCCCGCCTCAGCACCGAACTCTCTGCCCTCAGAGACAGCGGTCTGCTGATTCGCCCCCGCGTGCTGGAAGCGCCGCAGCGTGCCCGCACCCGCGTCGACGGCGTGGATGTGGTGAACCTGGCCAGCAACAATTATCTGGGCTTTGCCGACCATCCGGAAATCAAGGCGCGGGCCGCCGAATACCTGCAGACCTGGGGCGCGGGCGCGGGCGCAGTGCGGACCATCGCCGGAACGCTGCAGATTCACGAAGACTTCGAGACGCAACTGGCCGAATTCAAGCACACGGGCAGCGCGCTGGTGCTGCAGAGCGGCTTTACGACCAATCAGGGCGTGCTGGGCACCCTGCTGCAACCCGGCGACGTGGTGGTCAGCGACGAACTGAACCACGCCAGCATCATCGACGGCCTGCGGCTGACCAAAGCCACCAAAAAGATTTACAAGCACAGCGACCCCGCCGATCTGGACCGCGTACTGAGTGAGAACGACACCGAGGGGCTGAAAATGGTGGTCACAGACGGCGTATTCAGCATGGACGGCGACATCGCCCCGCTGGACGAACTGGTGGCGGTGGCCCGCAAATACGGCGCGGTGACGTATGTGGACGACGCCCACGGCTCCGGCGTACTGGGCGCAGACGGGCGCGGCACGGTGCACCACTTTGGGCTGGAGGGTGCAGACGACGTGATTCAGGTGGGCACGCTGAGCAAGGCGTGGGGAGCCGTGGGCGGCTATGCGGCGGGCCACGCCGACCTGCGCCAACTGCTGATCAACCGCGCCCGCCCCTACCTGTTTTCTACGGCCCAGCCGCCTGCCGTGGTGGGTGCGCTGGCGGCGGCCCTCGAACTGGTCGTGCGCGACCCCAGCCTGATGGAACGCCTCTGGAGCAACACGCGGTACTTCAAGGCCGAACTGGCGACGCTGGGCTTCGACACGATGGGCAGCCAGACGCCCATTACGCCCGTACTGTTCGGCGAACCCGAAGCCGCGTTCGAGGCCAGCCGCCGCCTGCTGGCCGAGGGCGTCTTTGCCGTGGGCCTGGGCTTTCCGACCGTACCGCGTGGCCTGGCCCGCATCCGCAACATCGTGACTGCCGAGCACACCGCAGAAGACCTGGATTTCGCGCTGGGAGCGTATGAACGGGTGGGCAAGGCGCTGGGCATCATCGGAGCGTGACCGCCAAGCCCATCAACCACCGTCCCATCAGTTACCACGTCCGGGCCGCCCTGAATCTGGTCGACCTGGGCAGGCTGAGGGAAGCCGCGTGGGGCGGGCCGGATGACGGCTCCTGGTGGAAACCTGTGCTGGAACGCAGCCTGACCTGGGTCACAGCCCACGACGGCGCGGTGTTGGTGGGGTTTGTG
>JAQBPF010000510.1 GCA_028287665.1 Deinococcus sp.
CTGCAGGGCTGGATTCCGGTTCTGGGGCCGGGAGTGCTGGGCTTCTTGGCAGGCCGGGCCGAACGGGGGCCGCGTGCTGCACTGGTGCTGCTGCCCACACTGATCCTGCAAACCCTGGCCCTGATCGGCGTGCGCTGGCTGGAAAACGCCGCTGAGCGCCAGCATTTAGACGGCTGGTTCTGGACGGCCTTGGCTTGGTTGGGTAGCCCACTCAGTAGCGCACTGGGCCGCCCATTGGCCAACGCGGTCGGTGACAGCAGCCCGCTGGGATTCGTCCTGCTGTTCACGGCTCCGGCAGTCGTGGGGCTGATTTTGGGAAGCTGGACGGCGGGGCCACGTAAGCGGTTGTAAATAAAAACGCAAGGCCCGAACCTTTGTACCTTTAGACCTATTGATTCTGCGTCAGCGTTTACGCGGCTTCTCCCCCGTCCTCCGCCCACAGCGCCCGCATTTCCTCGCTGCGTTCCAGCAGTTCGGCCAGCGTGCCTTCGTCGGTAATTCGCCCGCCTTCCAGCAGCACGATTCGGTCTGCGCGGGTCAGGGCGGCGCGGCGGTGAGAAACCACGAGGCAGGTCGCGTCGGTTTCGGCAAAGAGGCCGTCCCACAACACGGCTTCGGTGCGGGCGTCTAGTGCGCTGCTCACGTCGTCGAAGACCAGCAGATCGGCGTCGCGGGCCAGCATCCGGGCCACTGCTGCCCGCTGCACCTGCCCGCCGCTGAGTTTCACGCCGCGTGCGCCCACCGGAGTATCCAGCCCGCTGCCCAACTGCTGCACGTCGGGTTCCAGCACCGCCAGACGCACGGCGCGGCTCAGGCGATCCGGGGCGCTGCCACTCAGCACGTTTTCGCGCAGGCTGTCGCTGAACAGGTTGGGAATCTGGGCGGTGTAGGCGCTGCGGGGCGGTACGAGGAACGACGCGGGGTCTTCCACGATCTGCCCATTCCAGCGCACCGTGCCCGAATCGTTGGGAATCAGGCCCAGCAGCGCCCGCAACAGCGTTGTTTTGCCGCTGCCGATGCGCCCCGTGACCACCACGAATTCTCCCCGGCGCACGCTGAAGCTGGCGTCTCGCAGGCCCATGCCGCTGGGATGCAGAGCGGTCAGGCCGTCCACGCGCAGTTCTTCCAGGGGCTGCGCTTCACTGCTTCCGGCAGCGGGCAGAGGGGTCAATTCCGGCGGATCGGCGTGCAGGTACACCGGATGATGCTGCACGGTCTGGTCACGCGGGGCGTCTTGCAGCAGGCGGTTCATGCGGTCATAGCTGACCCCGGTGCGGCGGTGGCGGGCAATCGCGTCGCCAAAAAAGCCCATGCTTCCGGTCAGGCGCGGCAGCAGCCCGATAAACAGCACGAAGTCGGCCACATCCAGCGCCCCGCCGCGAATCTTGTTGGCCCCCAGCAGCAGCACCAGCCCCACGGCAATGTTCACCATGTTGGTGTTCACGCCCCGGATCAGCTCGGTCAGCAGCACGTCGCGCAGGGCGGCAGAGCGGCGGACCTCGCCCAGCTTGACGAGGTGAGACACCATCTGCCCCTCACGGGCGGCCAGTTTGACGGCGCTCACGGCCCCGAAGGTTTCCCCGATGAAGTCGGTCACACGGCCCGTGGCCTCGCGCATCCGGCGGCGGTAACTGCGAATAATGGGCGAGAGACGCTGCACGAACACCACCATCAACAGCAGCGGGGCGCACACCAGCAGCGTAATCAGGGGGTCTATCTGGGCCATCAGGGTAATGGCGATGACGGAATAGGCCACGAAGCCCCAGCCGTCCACCCAGACCTCGGTGTATCCGGCCACATCGTCCACATCGTCGCGGAAGCGGGTCACGGCCTCGGCAGGGGTATCAGGCAGGCGGCGGGCGCGGCGGGCGGTCAGCAGGTAGCCCAGCATGTTGCGGCGTACCAGGGCGTCCAACGTGTACCACAGTTCTATCCAGGCCCGGAAGGCCCCATAAAAAATCCCGAATCGGCTGACCCGCACGAAGGCAAACCAGCCCACCGCCACCCACGCCGCCGCGATCAGGGGTTCAATATTTCCGGTGGTAGATGTACCAGCCAGCCGCAGTTTATCGGCGGCTTCCAGTTGCCGGAACACCCCACTGACCGCCAACGTGAGCAGCGCGGGCGAGGCGTGAACCATGCCCCACATCAGCAGATTGAAGGCGAACAGGGCCGGGCGGTACACGAACAGGCGCTTGGAGAGAGCAAAGGTTTTGTCGGAAGTGGGAAGTGGATTAAATTGGGGGACGGTGGTCATGGGTGGCAACTCCGGAAGAGAGTGGATCGTGGAATGTGGAACGTGGACAGGGCAAAAACTGGAACTTTGGGAGTGAGGGCGGGCAACCCACGATCTACGATCCACCCACCACAATCCGCCCCCCTCACGCCAGCACCCCTTCCCCTTCTGCTCCGACTCCAGCCCGCAGCAATCCGGCGTAGTGGCTGCGCGGATTGTGGGCCAACACCTCGCGGGGGCCGTCTTCCAAGACCTGTCCGTCGCCCAGCACCAGAATCCGGTCAGCGCGGGCCACGGTATCGAGGCGGTGGGCAATCACGATGGCGGTGCGGCCACTCAGCAGGCGGGTCATGGCGGCGGTCAGCAGGCCCTCGGTGGCGGGGTCGAGGCGGCTGCTGGGTTCGTCCAGAATAATTAGGGCGGGGTCTTGCAGCATCACGCGGGCAAAGGCCAGCAGTTGGGCTTCACCCGCCGACAGGCTCCCGGCAGGCAGGGGCGTCTGCACTCCCTGTTCCAATCGGGCCAGCCACGCGCTCAGGCCCACCTCATGCAGGGCAGCTTCCACGCGCTCGTCGGGCAGCGTGTCGTCAAAAAAGGTGAGATTGTCGCGCACGCTGGCCTGAAACAGTTGCACGTCCTG
>JAQBPF010000532.1 GCA_028287665.1 Deinococcus sp.
TTTACGAAGCGGGTTCACGGTGTTGGGGCAACAGGTGGAGGGATCGGCACGCCGTTGGGCCACCTTGACCGTCACCCTGATCGCGGGACTGGCCAGCACGGTGTTTGTCCTGCTGATAACAGCGTTGCTGGGCCACGGCGGGCTGCACATGGCGCTGGCAGGCATGCTGCTGCTGGTCGGCTTGCCGGTGTGGTGGGTCGTTCCAGACCGGGGCGCCGCTCGGGTGACCCCCATCTATGTCGCCTTTTCTCCCGATCAGCCTTCTCCGGGCTGGTCTGGGCGTTTACCCTGTCGCAGATCGTGACAGTGGGGGTCGGGCTGCAACTGGCCCCGCTGCTCTTGGCCCCGGATCATTCCCCAGCGGTGGCGGCGGACCTGACCGGACTGATGGGCCTGGTGGCCTGGCCAGGGCGGGTGATCTATGCGCCGCTGCTGCAGCGTTTGGGGGTGCAGACCCTCCCTGGAGGACTCCTGGGCCTGTTGGGGACCGGCACAGGGCTCCTGCACTCGAGTGCCTCCTGGCCCCTGACCGCCCTGGGGACCATGCTGTTCGGGCTGGCCAGCGGGGCCTTGACCTTGGCCCGGAGCGAGCTGCTGGTGGCGTGGTGTCCCCCGGCCCAATTCGGCACTGTCAATGGTCGCCTCGCCCTGTCACTCTGGCACAGGCGTTGACCCCCTTCTGCGGCCACTGGCGGTTACGGGTGGTCTCTGACCTGGATGGTGGGGGTGGGCCTGGCGGCGCTTGCGGTGTGGAGCTTGGGGGCAAGGCAGTGGATGAAACCGCTGGCTCCATCCCAGGGGCGGGCCATGTGAAGATGAGCCTGCTCCTCGCCTGTACGGAACATCAAGCCTGTCACTGCCAGTGGGGCACATTTTGCCCCCGCTCGGTGGAATCCTTACGGGATTTTTACAGGCGGCGTCTATCTTGACTTGTCTGGAAACCGCCGAAGCTCACCTCACCTCAAGTCTGGAGACCCGATGCCCAACGTGCTGGTCGTGGATGACGATCCCGCCATTCTGGAAATCCTGAACGCGTACCTGGAACGCGAAGGCCATCAAGTCCTGACGGCTGACAACGGCATAGACGGGGAACGCCTGCTGGGTCAAGCCGACGTGGCCGTGCTGGATTGGATGCTGCCGGGCATCAATGGCCTCGACCTGATCCGGTACGCCCAGGAGCGCTATCCCGACTTGCCAGTGTTGCTCCTGACGGCCCGCGGTGAGGAAGAAGACCGGGTACATGGGTTGAGAACCGGAGCCGACGATTACGTGGTCAAACCGTTTAGCCCGCGGGAGGTGGTGGCGCGGGTGGCCGGGCTGCTGCGCCGGAGGCAGGGGCACGCCCAACTGCACCTTGGCCCCTTGCTGCTCGACGCCTCGGCCCGGCAGGTCAAGGTGTCTGGTGAAGGGGTGCCGCTCAGCCGCACAGAGTTTGATTTGCTGCTGACGCTGGCCCAGCATGCGGGAACGGTGCTGACGCGCGAACGGTTGCTGGAACGGGTCTGGGGGCCAGAATTCATCGGCACCGAGCGGGTAGTGGACGTCAATATTCTGGCCCTGCGCCGCAAACTGGGTGACGACCCCGATGCCCCCACCTTTATCGAGACCGTGCGGGGCGTGGGCTACCGGTTCCGGGTGGAGCCGTGAAGCTGTTCTGGCGGCTCTTCCTGTCCTACGCGCTGGTCACCGTACTGACGGTGGTGGCCCTGCTCTTGCTGACCGAAGTCTTCGCTTCCAGCTTCATCCGGCAGCATGTCGAACAAATGGTGCAGGTGATGGGGCCAGCAGGCCGGAGTCTTCAGGTTGACCTGACGCAGGGGATGCGGACGACCCTCACGGGGGCGCTGTTGATCGCGGCTCCAGTGGCCCTGCTGGTGGCCTTCTTCGCCGCTTCGGTGGCGTCTGGGCGGGTGGTGCGGGCCGTGCGGCAACTCAGCGAGGGCAGCCGGGCCGTTGCCAACGGCGAATACCGCTCCCGGTTGCCCGAACAGGGCCAAGATGAACTCACCGATCTGGCTCGCAACTTCAACCGCATGGCGGCTTCTCTGGCGGCGGTAGAAGCCTCCCGCACCGAACTGATCAACACGGTGGCCCACGAGTTGCGCACGCCTATCACCGCCCTGCGGGGCTACGCCGAAGGGCTGAGTGACGGCGTCTTGCCGCAGGAGACAGCGGCCCGCGGCGTCCTGCGCGAGAGCCAGGCGATGGAACGGCTGGTCGGCGACCTGAGTCTGGTGTCCCGCGTGGAGGCGGGGGCTGTGCCCCTGCAAGTGCAGGGCGTGACCGTGCAAGCCTTGCTTTCAGCGGTCGAGGAGCGGTTTGCACTGTTGGCGGTCAACCGGAAGATCCGCTTAGACCTCCGACCTGCCCCGCGACTGGCAGTTCACACCGATCCGGAGCGGGCCGCTCAGGTGCTCGCCAACCTGGTGGGAAATGCCTTGAAGTACACCCCTGCTGGAGGTCAAGTTCAGGTGTGGGCCGAACGCCTGGACCGGCACGTGTGCGTGCACGTTCAGGACAACGGCCCCGGCCTTTCCGAAGAAGACCAAGGCCGCATTTTCGAGCGCTTTTACCGGGTTGATCCGTCCCGTTCCCGCATGGCGGGCGGCAGCGGCGTCGGATTGACGGTGGCCCGGGGGCTGGCCCGCGCCATGGGCGGGGACGTCAAGGTGCACTCCCTCCTGGGGCAGGGCAGTACCTTCAGTCTCACCCTGCCGCACAATCCGGCGTCCTCCGCCTAAGCGGCCATCTTCCAGCAGCGCGCAGCGCCAGCCCGGCAGGCTTCAGCACACACGGGGCAGGCATCCGGGTGCAGCTCACTGCTCCGCATCAGCAGCCGGGCCGTGAACATACAGGCGTCAGTGCAGTCGCGGTCAAGGAGGAGGCAGCGGGCCATCCTCTTCACGTCGTCTTCCCCAGACAGGTCAGGCAGGCGCCGAGACAAACTTCTCGTTCGGGGCTGAGCTTCGCGGTCATTGGCAGTCAACCCTCCTGTGAAACGCCCGCACCCTAAGATCACCCTGTAGAGGTCGTGTAAAACCTGGGGGTGAAGGAGGCCTGAAGACGCCCGAAAACGGTCGGCGGCGCGCCCCGATGCGGATGGCCAGGAGTGACAACACCAAC
>JAQBPF010000003.1 GCA_028287665.1 Deinococcus sp.
GGGCGCAGGATTGAGATGAGGACGCCCAAGCGCGGCGACAAAGTTGATCTGATCGAGATGGCCCAGCGCAACGCCGTGAACGGGCTGGAATCGGAAATGGCCCTGCTGGAACGGCGCGGCGATCATCCGGGGCTGGACGCCCTGCGCGAGGTGCTGGCGCTGCCGGAACGTCCATGGCGGATCGAGGGCTACGACAATTCCAACCTGTTCGGCAGCAATATCGTGTCGGGCATGGTGGTCTTCGAGGGCGGGCGCAGTCGCCGGGGCGAGCACCGCCGGTTCAAGGTGAAAGGGCTGGATCATCCGGACGATTACACCTCGATGAAACAGACGATTGTGCGGCGTTTTACCGGGAGCCTTGCAGATAAGCTGCCGCTGCCCGATCTGATGCTGATCGACGGTGGGCGGGGCCAGGTCAACGCCGCGCTGGACGCCCTGAAGGAGGCCGATATCCGGGTTCCGGTGGTGGGTCTGGCCAAGCGGGAAGAACGCCTGATTCTGCCTGGACGGTTCGGGGCGCAGTGGTGGCTGACGGAAGGCACCGAAGTGGGCGTAGACCGGGAATTGTTGCTGCCGCACACGCATCCGGCCCTCCGCATGATGATCGGCGTACGCGATGAAGTGCACAACTACGCCGTGTCCTATCACCGGAAATTGCGTGGGCAGGACATGCTCCGCAGCGTGTTCGACGATCTACCGGGCATCGGGCAAAAGCGCCGGGACGCCCTGCTGGAACACTTCACGAGCCTGGAGGATCTGGCAAGCGCACCTGTAGAGCATATTGCGCGGGTGCCTGGCATGAACGCACGGGCCGCCCAGAGCGTGAAAGACTTTCTGGCCCAGCGGGAAGCGAACGCGGCACCGTTGTAGGAAGGTGTTTGTCAAGGGAAGTGCTTGTCAGAAGGGGGTTCTGTCTCTACTGGAAATCCCTCTTCCTGTCTGGCGCTGAAATCTGAACGGGTGTTTCAGACCAAAAACCGACCCCCTCAACTTGCGAGGGGGTCGGTTTGATCTGCGGTGACTTGCTTCACGCGGTGCGGACTGGAGCGGCGAAGAGGCGGTGCAGGAGGGCGCGGAGGCTGCGGCGGGGGGCCTGGGGTTGACCCTGGCGGGCAGCGCGGGCCTGGGCTTCACGTTTGGCTTCGGCGCGGAGGGCTTCGGCGTGTTGGACGTTGATGTCGGCAGTCAGGAAATGCATTTGGGTTCCTTGGGGCGCGGCCTGTGGGTGGCCCGGTGGTGCGCCTTTCTTGTGGTCTTATGGTGCGCTTTTGCCACTTCTGTGCACATGCGGCGAGTGGCGCATAGGCAAGTCAGCCGGGTGGCTTAGAGGCTCTGTCCTTAAGCTCGTGGCTGGTGCTTTCCGAGTTATTCCCAACTAACTTTGGTGGTGTGACTGGAGTGGAACAGCTGATCCTTAAGCCTCGGCCTGCCACGTTCCCATCTCGCTTCCTGTCTAAGCGGATATGTATGAATCATGGAGTTGCACTGGAGAATGCTGCTGAGGTCTGGAGTGGTGGTGGGGGCGCTGTGGGGCGGTGCTCACGCCGCCACGTTTGGCAACTATGTCTTCGACGTTCCGGCGGGGTGGACGCAGGCCCGGCAGGGCAACGCACTGGTGCTGACGCTGCCCTCCAGGGGGGCGGGCGACCGGGCCATCATCCGGCTGACGGCGGGCGCGGTGCTGTCGGACGACCTTGGTGGTTGGTTTGCGGCACAGGTGGCGGCTTTTAATAAAGGCTCAACGGTACTGAACCAGACGCCGGTTCAGGCCGATACCGATGAAAACGGCCTACCTATACTGGCAACGGCTGTGGTGGTGAAGGCAAGCAGCGGCAGCGAATGGCGGTTGTTTGCGGCCACCAGAGCAGGCAACCGGGCCGAGATGCTGGTGTTCAGCGCGTCCAGTCTGGAGAGTTTTACCGCGCATCAGGCAGAACTCACGGCCTTTACCGATCAGGTCAATTTTGCAAATATCAAGGCTCCAGCGGCGGCAGGAACGGCCAAGGCGACCACTGGGACGGCCAGCCCGCCTCCCCCGGTGGTCAGGGCTTCTGCCCGCCTGCCCGCTCTGCCGGTTCCGAACGTGGCCCAACTGGTGCGGGCGGGCCTGAATCCAGAGAAGCAGCCGTTTCCCGACGAGTTCCGATGTTACGTGTCCTACAACAGCAGCGACTACTCCAAACCTGCCCTGGCGATTCAGATTTTGCCGGGGGGCCGCTACCGCGCTCCCGGCGGCGAGGGCACCTACAAAATGGTGCAGACCAACGGGGGGTCGCTCAACTACCTCCGCTGGCAGGGTGGGCCGCTGGCAGGCACCGACGACGCCTTTTTGCTGTTCGACAGCACCTACGGCCAGACCATTCAACTGGACGGTGTGACCGCTGAAGACCGGCGGTTGTATTGCCACCAACGGGGCAGCGCCGAGCAACATGCCTTGGTGGAGTTCCGGCGCAAAGACCCGCAGGTGGGCAAGTACCCCTGCCGCTCGCTGGACGGCAAAAACACCGACCTGGGCACACTGGAACTGTTGGCAGGCCGCGCGTACCGCTATAAGGGCAGCAGCGGCAAATACGTGGTCAATATTCTGGGCAAACAGAGGGATTCGTTCAGCGGTGTGGATTTTGTGGGCGGCCCGCTGGACGACGAATATTCCACCTATTCTGAGGATGAGCTGGGTGAACGCGAATTTGGGCGGATCCTGAGAAATATGCGGTGCAGTCAGGTGGCCAAACCGATTGTGGAGCCTCAATTCGGAACGGGCAAGGCTCCAGCTCCGCCTGCCGGTTCGGGTGGCGTGACGGGCGCGTATGTCCAGCTGGTGCAGAATGTTTATCCCAGTGCCAGTCTGGAACATTCTTTCTATATTTTTAACAAGAACGGCTACGTGTTTACACGCGACCCAGAAACGTCTTTGGCCGATGCCGACTGCACCAGGACGAGGCCCAATGGATTGCCACTGTGCGAGATCTATTCCATCAAGAACGGCCTGATCACCATAGGCAGCGACAAGCCGGAGAAGTGGGAACGCACAGCGAGCGGCTACAAGCTCGGCGGCGACGAATTGAAGGCCGTCAGGCCGCTGGGGGACCTGAAGTTGGCCGGGGACTACCAGGCCACAAGTGTCTTCACAGCGGTTGTGGGTTCAGGCGGCGGGGTGTTCTACAACAATCTGACCTTCCGCAAAGACGGCACCTTCTCCAGGCTGGCCACTGGGGGGGTGTCTATAACAACCACCACGGACGGCACGGCTTTTGGCGACACGACTGGCGGCGTCGCCAGCAGCAGCGAGCGCAAGAACGGCGGTCAATACACCCTGTCGGGCAACACCCTGACCCTGAGATACGGGGATGGACGGATAGAAAAGCAGTTTGCCTATCTGCCCAATCTCAAAGGCGGCAAGCCCGACCTGGAGTGGTTGTACATCGGAGGACGCAATTACTTTCTGGAAGATGGAAAGTAAGCCGCACCAAAAGCGAGGACCGTTGTTGAGTCCTCTATAAGCCGTTGCTTTAGGCTCCCGCTGACGTCCAGATGACAATGCTCTAATGCGCCGTATGTCTGGTCTGCATTTGAAATGGCACTTTACGCGCCGTGAACTCTGGGCGTTTTTAACCGCCAACTGGCGGGCGCTGCTGCTGTTGCTGCTGGGCGTTCTGGTTCCCCTGTTGCTGTTTTTTGACCTGACCGAGGATTTATTGGAAGAGGGCGGCTTTCCCTGGGATGCTTCGGTACTGGCCTGGTACCGTGCCCACCGGACGCCCCAATTGACAGCAGTAGCCAATGCGCTGGCTGTTCTGGGAGGCTTCGGAGTGCTGCCTTTTGTGACTGCTTTGATTGCCTGGCTGCTGGCCAGGGCCGGGGCCAGAGTTCATGGTTGGTTTTTGATCCTGGCCCTGGCAGGGGCCGCGCTGCTGAATACCACAGCAAAACTGGTGTTTCACCGCGCCCGCCCGGACATTTTGGAAGCGCTGGTGCGCGAGCCAGGATTCAGTTTTCCCAGCGGGCATGCCATGAGCAACGCGGCCTTCGGGTTTGCCTTGATTATCGTGTTCTGGCGGTCCAAGGCTGGGTGGCCTGTCGCGGTCGTCGCTGGACTGTGGGCCGTTGCTGTTGGAGCCAGCCGCAATTATCTGGGCGTCCATTACCCCTCAGATGTCGTGGCCGGGTTTCTGGCGTCGGCGGCGTGGGTGGCCGGGTTGTATCTGATCATGGGTCGCCGCTGGCCGGGCCTCCGAAAATCGCCGAGGGGCGAGCCGGACACCCGGTAAAAGAGAGGGCGAACAAGGCATCCACCTGTTCGCCCTCATGCGTGTTGTGGGCAAGGAAAATTCAGCGGGACTCGGACCGACTTGCGCTGCTTCCCGAAGACCCGGCCCTGCTGCTCCATCCGGCCACCGGGGGTTGGGCACACGCCGCCCTCGTCGTGAATGGGAGGCGTGGCAGCTTAACCGCATCCGGATCGCCATTTGGGATCAGACGCTTCCGGCCACTTCCTGGAGTGCGAATGCCCCGTGAACAGCCCGTGTGGCATGCTCCACCTGCGCGTCTTCGACGGCCACGCTGATGTTCAGCTCGCTGCTGCCCTGACTGATCATCAGGATATTGACCTCATCGCCCGCAAGAGCACCGAACAGTTTGGCTGCCACGCCTTTTTGCCCGCGCATGCCGCTGCCCACGATGGCCAGCACAGCCACGCCAGGTTGCTCCTCGACTTTCAGTTCTCCGCTGACAGCGGCACGCAGGGCGGCCACGGTGCGTTCGGCATAGATGCTCTGAACCGCCAGGGACACGTTGCTCATAGAGCTGCTCTGCGACACCATCAGCAGGGTGATGTTCTCACGGGCAATGGCGGTAAAGAGGCTAGCCACCACCTCTGGCACGCCCAGCACGCCCGCGCCGGTCACATTGATGATGCTGACGTTGCGAATGGCCGTCACGGCCTTCACTGGATGGCGGGCGTCGTCGTGGGGGTCTGCCTGCACCAGCGTTCCGGGGAAATCAGGGTCGGCAGCGCTCTTGACCCGCAGAGGAATGCCGCTTTCTTGCAGCGGCGTCACGGCCAGGGGGTGCAAGACCTTCGCACCAAAATAGGCCAGCTCCATCACCTCGCCGTAGCTCAGGACGCCGATGTTGCGGGCGTTGTTGACCACGCGGGGATCGGCACTCATCACGCCGTCCACGTCTTTCCAGGCCCAGACTTCGGTGGCTCCCAGGGCCTTGCCAATAATGGTGGCGCTGAAATCGGTGCCGCCGCGTCCGAGGGTGGTCAGGGCGCCCTGTTCGGTTTCGCCCATGAATCCGGCCACCACCGGGGTCACGCCCGCGTTGAGCAGGCCGCTCAGGCGGTCTTTGATACGGGCATAGGCCGTGGGCAGAGGCCGGGCATTGCCGAAGTGCGTGTCCGTGACGATCCCAGCCTCGCCGCCCGTGACGTGATGGGCACGCAGAGCAGATTGTTCGAGGGCCAGGGTCATCAGAGGTGCCGACAGGCGCTCGCCAAAAGACACGATCAGGTCGCGGCTGCGGGGGGTCAGCTCACGCAACAGGTACACGCCGTATACGGCCTGGCGCATGGTTTCATGCATCTCGCGGATTTCGCGCACGGTGTCGCTGTCGGGGGCGGCACCGAGTTCCTGCGCCGCCGTGAAGTGGCGGGTCCGCATGGCGGCAATGTCATCGTTGGCGGCGGCGATGTCGCCCGTCTGGGCAGCGTCGGCCAGCTTCAACAGCTGATTGGTCACGCCCGCCATCGCCGAAACCACGACCACCACGCGCACCCCTTCCCGCACGCTGCGGCCCACCAGAGAGGCGCTGTGGCGAATGGCCTGGGCATCGCCCATGTTGGTGCCGCCGAATTTCATGACGATTAAGGTAGATGCGTCTGACATACCACGCAGTATGAAGCCCCCGGCGTGGTCGGCAGCGGGGGCGTCTGGGCATGCTGGAGTGAATCAGGTTCAGGAAAAGCAGTTAATGACCCTCCATATTCATTTGACCGGGCATCTGGCCGGGCTCGTGCGTGGGTGGCGGCGTCTCGGACAGGGTGGCTGTGACTGCCAGAACGCACACCAGCAGCGTCAATTCGAGGGCCAGCTGGGGCCGGACGCCTCTGGTCTGGGCAAAAGCCCGGCGGGCAAACAGCGCTGCCAGCAGGGCCGCCGCCACCAGCGCCAACTTGACCAGCAGCGTGACGCCGTAGCTGCTGTTCCAGACTCCCCACAGGGTTCCGGCGTGTTCCAGCGTGGCAAACGTTCCCGTCAGGGCCAGAGTCAGAACACAGGCCGTGGCAATGGGTGTGAAGCGGGCGGCGTGCGCTTGGCCCGCGCCGCGCAGGGTCAGGAG
Organism: Deinococcus sp.; assembly: GCA_028287665.1. Taxonomy (GTDB): domain Bacteria; phylum Deinococcota; class Deinococci; order Deinococcales; family Deinococcaceae; genus Deinococcus. The sequence continues at coordinate 6,343 of JAQBPF010000003.1, forward strand.
GGCCAACACGCCGCCCACCCAGACGCACATGGCCCCGGCATGAACGACGTGAAGCAGGCGAACCGTGGGACCATGGGTCGCGCCGTGCCCGACGCCAGCCAGACCCCACAGCAGCACGGCAGCACTGACGGCCGCCAGCGCCCTGGGCCACTGGCCGAGTTCGGTGGCCAGCATCAGCAGTCCGCCAATCAGGACCACCATCAGGGCGCGGCCTGCGCCAGTCTGGGTCAGGTAATCCAGATAATCGGCAGGAGCGGTAAAACCCACCACGGCCAGCGTGCCCAACAGGGTCAGGAACACTCCCAGCAGCAGCAGCAGGCCGCCGCCACCCAGCACGCGGCGGGCCGGGTGGGCAGGCGTCAGCTGGCGGCGGGTAAAGACCCCACCCACCAACAGGACAACGCCCCCATACAGCAGCCCTTTGGCCAGCGTCAGCAGAAGAATCACCGGATGCGGAACAGGCTGTGGCCGCTGACCGGATGGCCGTCTTCCGACAACACCGCCCAGGCGATCAGGTAGGGGCCGGGGTGGAGATTGGCTTTCAGAGGCAACCTCAGATTGGCCGCCATGCCGCTGGGGACGGCACCCATATTCACCAGTTGTGGGGCGTCGGGTTTGAGGGCCAGCGCCAACTTGGTGGCCTCGGCAGGCGTTTTGCCCGTAGGCATGGGAAGGACCCGGAAGGAAGCGAAGCGCAGATTCACTGGCTCGGCAAAGCGCAGCACCACAGCCTTGGGGGCAGTGACAGGCAACGCGGGCGTCGGGCTGATCACCGTGACCTGCGTATGGGCAGAGGCCACCGGTAAGCCAGCCAGCAACAGTAGGGCAAGCACATGTTTCAAGAGAACACCTCCGGGAAAAGAGGGCCGGAA
>JAQBPF010000020.1 GCA_028287665.1 Deinococcus sp.
AGTCGAATTTATAATGCTGCCTGCACAAATGAAAAAGCAGAGGGAGACAGTTGTTTTTCCTGGACTGCAAGAGCATGTTCCACAACTTAGGGTCAGTAACGCAGTCACGTTTGCCCTGACCCATTAAAAAGGCAGAGACCGGAAATGACTGGTACGTACTCACTTTTTAGTTTTAAAACTGTGTGCCTGAACCTTGGCGAGCGGATAGTAAAGCATCCATGAGGTCTCTGGTGGATTAATGGCCTCTATGAAATATCCTACTTTATTGTGACCGTTCATGGCAGAAGTATGAGTGAAATACTCCACATGGCCAGCTGTCCAGCTGTTTGTTAAGGATATTCACGGGCCCCAGTTGAGCTTGTCTGGGTACACGTCCAGAAGATGCCGGGTCGTTGCTTCCAGCATGATTTCGTTCTGACGACCGGATTAATAAGAGCTTTAACTCCACCATATAAAAGAGGAAAGTGTAAAAACCTACCCGCTCTGACAGAAAATCAGTAATTTTTCATCTATCTATAGACCAGCTGTTATCATCTGATGAGGGTTTTTCTACATCACACCCTGATCACAACCACACTATGTGGTCTCTCATTTTGTCTACAGAAATGAGAAAAAGGGGGAGTTATCTTTTAATAGGCGAGGATGTAGTGGATTTCTGGTTTCATATGAAAGATCAGAAGTTACGCCTGAAAAGTTGCCTAGTTGTTTGTAACAGGGCAGCGTTTCTAAACGTGCTAGACATCCTGCGTCGGCATAACTCAGCGGTTCCACACGCATTCCATCTCACCGGAGGTTTTGTGATGGCACGTCTTACCCCTATTGCGGCAACCTGCACCCTCGCCCTGACTCTTCTCCTGGCCTCCTGCGGCTCGCAGCCCACTGACACGGCCACGACTGCCCCTGATGCGGCCCAGGCCAGTGGCCCCAACCGCGCTGACCGTGAGGCGGCCCCATTGTTGGGAACCTCTAACCCAGACGCCATTTCCGGCCAATACATCGTGGTGATGAGCGAGGGCAGTGTCAGTGGCCTGAGTGCCCAGGGTCTGAGCGCCCAGAACGCGGGGAGCCTGATTCAGTCCTTGTCCCTCGACCCCCAGGGCGTGACGGTGCAGCAGGTCTACACGCAGGCCATCGAGGGCTTTGCAGGCAAGCTCAGCGCTCAGAACCTCCAGACCTTGCGGGCCGATCCGCGTGTGAAATACATCGAGCAAGACGGCGTGGTGCGCGCCAACGCCACCCAGACCGGCGCGACCTGGGGCCTGGACCGCATCGACCAGCGCGACCTGCCCCTCAGCGGCAGCTACAGCTACACCAATACGGGCAGCGGCGTCACGGCCTACATCATCGATACGGGCATCAACACCACCCACACCGAGTTTGGCGGGCGGGCCGTGTGGGGCACCAATGCCAGCGGCGACGGCAACAACTCCGATTGCCAGGGGCACGGCACACACGTGGCCGGAACTGTGGGCAGCGCGACCTGGGGCGTGGCCAAGGCCGTGAAACTGGTGGCCGTGAAAGTGCTGGACTGCTCGGGCAGCGGCAGCAACTCGGGCGTGATTGCAGGCATCAACTGGGCGGTGGCCAACAAGACTGGGCCAGCCGTCGCCAATATGAGCCTCGGCGGGGGCGCCAGCCAGGCCGTAGACGACGCCGTGAACTCGGCAGCCTCCCGCAACCTCGTGATGGTGGTGGCCGCAGGCAACGAGAACCAGAACGCCTGCAACGTCAGCCCGGCCCGCGCCGCCAGCGCCATCACGGTGGGGTCCACCACCCGCACCGATGCCCGCAGCTCCTTCAGCAACTTCGGCACCTGCGTCGATATTTTCGCCCCCGGCAGTGATATCACCAGCACCTGGATCGGCAGCAACACTGCCACCAACACCATCAGCGGCACCAGCATGGCCACCCCACATGTGGTGGGCGCTGTGGCCCTGCTGCTGCAAAGCACGCCCGGAGCCACCACCAGTGCCATCACTTCCAGCCTGATCAATGCCAGCACGCCCAACAAGGTCACGGGCGCGGGCACGGGCAGCCCCAACCGCCTGCTGTACACCGGCACGGGCGGCACCACTCCTCCGCCCAGCGGCACGACCACCACCTATACGGGCAGCGTTGCCAGCAGAACCAGCAGCTACAAGCCCGGCAGCGGCGGCTTCAGCTACGCGGGCGGCACCCTGAAGGGCACCCTCAGCGCGGCCAGCGGCACCGATTTCGATCTGTATCTGCAAAAGTACAACGGCAGCGCGTGGGCCGATGTGGCCAGCAGCGAGGGCAGCAGCAGCAGCGAAACCATTACCTATGCGGCGAGCAGCGGCACCTACCGCTGGGAAGTGTATGCCTACAGCGGCAGCGGCAATTACACGCTGGTAGAAACCAAGTAATCTTCAGGCGGGAAAAGGGTGGGATTCGGCGTGTAGGTGAGCCTGAATCCCACCTTCTGCATGGTGTTCTGGCGGCCTGCCGAACGTGAAGGCTGGATGTGCAGGACTGGAACTCTGTCGCTTCCGTTCTGTCTTGACCGTAATAGCATTCTGTTATAAACTAAATGTATGAAGCTGAGCGATGTTCAGAAACGACTCCAGGCCCCGTTTCCCGCTCATTTGGTGGCGTGGAAACCGCAGGCCTTCACCAAAGACCGCAGCCGCGCCCTGATGCTGGCCCATGTGGATGCCCGCGCTGTGCAGGACCGCCTCGACGCCATCTGCCCCGATGGTTGGACCTTTGAGATCGAAGTGATTGCTGGTGCGGCCCGTCCCACCGTCAAGGGCCGCCTGACCGTACTGGGCGTGTGCCGCGAAGACATCGGAGAGGCCCCCGAAGGCGACCTGGGCACGCTGAAGGCTGCCAGTAGCGACGCCCTGAAACGCTGCGCCGTGCACTTCGGCATCGGGCGCTACCTGTACGATCTGCCCAAAGTCTGGGCCGACTGGAACGACAGCCGCCGCGAACCCGTGACCCCGCCCGAACTGCCCGAATGGGCCCGTCCCGACCACGAGCGCAGCCCCGGCGGAGCGCATCTGGTTCAGGCCATGGAGCAACTGCGCTACGAGCTTCCCGAAGACCTCGATCTTCAGCGCGAAGTGTACAAGCACCTCAAGGCCGCGCTGGGCAGCATTCACCCCAATCAGGGTGCAGGGCAGGCGGCATGAATTCCCCCACACCCCGGCAAACTGGCCTGGTGATGTTGGCGGTGCTTGGCCTGATGTTGCTGGGCGGAGCAATTGCCGGAATGCTGTAACGACGGAAATACCATTGCCCCGCCTGCCGTGTGATCGGTGGCGGGGTTTGTTGTCTTCAGGACGCCGGCGCTTGGTGCGCGGCGCTTGCCCTTTCCAACACAAACAACGTATGCGCCACCCGCACCCCATAGCGAGAAGTCCAGCCTTGCTCGTGCTGCACGCTCAAGCCGCACGCCGCGAACAGCGCCAGCCACTCTGTCCGCGTGCGTTCCTGCTGCGGGTGGCCCCATTCCAAATTGATCAAGGCGTCGGCCCAACCCGTCGCTCCTCCGGTGTCTTCCAGCACCAGCACGCGCCCCCGCGACACCCGCACCGCTTCCCGCAAAACCTGCTCCGGGTCAGGGCAATGGTGCAGCACGAAGGCCAGCAGCACGGTGTCGAAGTTCTGATCGGGGAAAGGAACCGTGTGGCCGTCATAGCTGCGGCGCGGCAGGCTGTATTGCTGAGCCAGCATCCCGGCAATCGGCTGGGCAATCCAGCGTTGACCAAATGCGCCGGAGTGCGGCGGCACATCCAGCAGCGTTACGGAAAAGCCGTGCCAGAGCCTCAGCAACGCGGCAGTGTGGCCGGAGCCCGCGCCCAGATCCAACACCTGTCCGCCAGAAATGTGCGGCGCGATTCGGCCTGCCAGATCGGCGGCCCGCCGCCACGCCACCGGGCCATAGAGGGCAGCGGCAATGTGCGCCCACACGCCCCCCAGCACCACCTACACGCCCCGTTTTTTGGTGCCTTTCATCGGCGCGTGCGTCCAGGGATCGTCGGGCCAGGGGTGCTTGGGATAACGGCCCCGCAAGTCCTTGCGAACCTCGAAATAGCTGGAATTCCAGAACGAGCGGAGATCCTGCGTGACCTGCACGGGCCGTCCGGCGGGCGACAGCAGATGCAGCAGCACCGGCGTCCGGCCCGCGTTGACGGTAGGCGTCTCGGCCAATCCGAACAATTCCTGCAATTTCACGGCCAATATGGGCGCGTCGCCGGGGCGGTACTCCAGCCGGATGCGGCTCCCGGTGGGCACGGGCAGGTGCGTGGGGGCCAACTCGTCCAGTTGCGCGGGCAGCGGCCAGGGCAAGAGGGCTTGCAGGGCGGGCAACAGGTGAATGCGGCCCAGATCCTCGCGGCTGCGGGCGTTGCCAAGGTGCGGGCCAAGCCACGTTTCCAGCGTGACCAGCAGCGCCCCATCAGACAGATCGGGCCAGGCTTGATCAGGTCGCCAGTGCCGCACCGACTCCACACGGGCGCGGAGGTGTGCCGCTTCTGGGGAGAAGTTCAGCAGATGCAGGCCCTCGGCGCGGATGGCTCCTGCTACTGCCCCAGCCCTCGCGCCAACGGGCAAATCTCGCAGGGGTTGGCTGCCCAGCACCAACGCGCCCACCCGCTGTTGCCGCTCGGCCAGCAACGTGCCCGTGCGGGAATCCCAACGCACCACGTCGGCGGCTTCGGCGCGGGCCTCCAGCGCAGCGCGGTCCAATGGGGCGGCCAGAAAAATCCGGCCCTCGGCGCTGCCAGAAGCCTTAGCTGCCGCGCCGGGTGTGGCGTCCAGATGGGCCACCGCCAACGCCGAAGCTCCAGCCAACGGGTCGCCTTCGGGCAATGCCGCGCCCTGCCCGCCCGCCAAGAGGAAGCGCCCGCGTCCGTCCTCCCGCACCAGTGCGGCCCGCTCGGGATAGGCCAGCGCCACCAGTGCGCCCACATCGTAGCCGTCCGGGGGAGTGGAATCAGGGCGCACTTTGAGTAGCGTGCGCCACTGCTTAGAGAGGCGTTCTACCCGCTCCAGCACGGCCACGTCTGCTGCGGTGCGCTCGCCACGTCGCCAGGCCCGCAGCGCAGAAATCCGGTCTGTCAGGTCGGCCCCGGAACCGGGGGGCAACGGGTCGCGTTCTTCCAGCAGGGCGGCCACGTCAGCGGCCAATGCCGGGTCTTCGGCTCCATTCAGGAGGTGTGCCAGGCGGGGATGCGTCGGAAAGTCCAGCAGTCTCGCCCCGGCTGTTGTCACCCGTCCGGCCTCATCCAGCGCGTCCAGATCGTGCAGCAGCGTGCGGGCGAGGGCCACACGGGGTGCGGGCGGCACGTCCAACCAATTCAACGTGGCCGGGTCGGGCGTGCCCCACTGCGCCAGTTCCAGCGTCAGCGGGGCGAGGTCGGCTTCCAGCACTTCGGGCAGGCTGGCGGCGGGCAACAGGGCGTGGGTGCGCTCACTCCAGAGGCGGTAGGCCACCCCTGGTGCCGTGCGTCCAGCCCGTCCTGCACGCTGCGTGGCACTATCGCGCGTGACCCGCCCCGTCACCATGCGCGACAACCCCGATGCCGGATCGAAGCGCTGCGTGCGGCTCTGCCCGCCGTCTACGACGACCCGCACACCCGCAATGGTCAGGCTGGTTTCGGCAATAGAAGTAGCGAGGACGACCTTGCGCCGCCCGTCCGGATCAGGCAGAAGCGCCCGCCGCTGTGCGGCCAGAGGAAGGTCGCCGTACAGGGGCAAGACCGCGATTCCAGCCGCCTCTAAGTCGGCCAACTGCCCAGCCGCCCCCCGGATTTCGCGCACCCCCGGTAAGAAGGCCAGAATGTCGCCCGGATCGGCCTCCAGCGCCGAGCGCACGGCCCGCGCCACCGCGTCTTCTACCCGCCCCACCGGGTCGGCACTCAGGTAGCGCACTTCCACCGGATAGGCCCGTCCCGCGCTCTCGATCAGCGGGGCATTCAGGCGAGAGGGCAGGTCGGCGTTGAGGGTGGCGCTCATGACCAGCACGCGCAGGTCGTCGCGCAGTGCGCCCTGTACTTCCCGCAAGAGGGCCAGCGCCAAATCTGCATTCAGGCTACGTTCGTGAAACTCGTCCAGAATCACCAGCCCTACGCCTGCCAGTTCGGGGTCGCGTTGCAGGCGGCGGGTCAGAATGCCCTCGGTCACAACTTCTATACGCGTGGCCGCCGACACCCGCGACTCGAAGCGCACGCGGTAGCCCACGCTCTGGCCTACCTCTTCGCCCAGGGTTTCGGCCATGCGGGACGCCACCGCCCGCGCTGCCACCCGCCGGGGCTGAAGCATCACGATGGTCTGGCCCGCCAGCCAGGGTTCGTCCAGCAGTGCCAGCGGCAGCGCTGTGCTTTTGCCCGCGCCGGGCGGGGCCTGCACCACCACCAACGCCGTCTGTTGCAGCGCCGCCCGCACCGCCGGAATTACTTCGGCAATGGGCAGGTCGGTGGGTGGCAGGGGAGAAGCAGGCATGACGGCAGGCATGCTAGCGCGGGTGGGCAATACTGGAGCTAAACCCCCGTTCAGCAAAAGCATGTAGACTCACAGTGTCCTGCAAAGGACGCGGCGCATGACAACCGGGGCAAGAGCGGGAACAACACGGACGTGAAAGCGCCCGGAGTTGCGATCCGGGCGCTTCAGAAAAGGAGGTGATTTCCTTATGCCTAAACAACGTAAGGTTACACCAAA
>JAQBPF010000038.1 GCA_028287665.1 Deinococcus sp.
CCTGTAGGATTGCCCCTATGCAAGCTCTCGTAGATGCCATCCGGGCACAAGGCGTCATCCTGCCGGGTGGATTCCTGAAAGTAGACGGACTGGTCAACCACCAACTCCTGCCCGCCCTGACCCGTGAAATGGGCGAACATTTTGCTGCCTACTTCGCGCCTCTGAAGCCCAACAAGATTCTGACCATCGAAGTCAGCGGCATCGCGCCCGCGCTGGCAACCTCGCTGGTGCTGGGCATTCCGATGGTGTACGCCCGCAAGAAAAAGCCCATCACCATGAAAGAACCCGCCTATACGGCTCAGTCCATCAGCCGCACCAAGGGCGGCGTCGTGGACCTGTTCGTGTCCAGCGAGTTTCTGGGGCCGGATGACCGCGTGATCGTCATCGATGATTTCCTGGCGTCGGGCGGCACGCTGCGGTCACTGAATACCATCATTCAGGCCAGCGGCGCAGAATTGTTGGGCCTCGGCTGCGTCATCGAAAAGGGGTTTGAGGAAGGCCGCCTGAAACTGGCCGACCTGAATATTCCGATCCATACCCTGGCGAACATTGTGCGAATGAGCGAGGCAGAAGGGATTGTGGTGGAGTTGGGGCAGTAAAAAGGCTCAGGGTCCGGGGCTGAAGGTCTAGGGTGCCGGGCAGATAGGCTGTTAAAAACCGTCTAGCACAGACTGAGAGCCTCAGACCCTTGACCCTCAGAGGCCCTTTCCCAGCCGCTTCCAGTACAGCAGCGTCCCCGTCAGCCCGCCGTAGGGTTTCAGGGCAAAGTCAGGGATTTCTCCGGCCAGCGTATAGCCCATTTTTTCGTAGAGGCCCGCTGCGCCGCCGTCTGTGGCCGTGTCGAGTACCAACAGCGTTCGGCCCTGCTGCTGCGCCAATTGCTCGGCTTCCTGCAACAGGGCAGTGGCCACGCCCTTTCCCCGGTGGCCCAGCCGGGTCATCATCTTGGCAATCTCGGCGCGGTGGGGCTGGTTGGGTGGGAAATCCAGCAGCAGAGTCACCGTGCCGATCAGCGTGCTGCCCTGCCAGGCACCCAAAACGATGCGTTCGCCCCGGCTTGCGGCGGCCAGCGAGCCAGTCCAGAAAGCAGCGGCGGCATCGGGGGCCAGCGGGTGCATAAAGCTCACCGATTCTCCATTGGCTACGGTTTCAATTAGCAGCGTACACAGTTGCTGGGCGGTGTCTGGGTCAGTGTTCAGGGCACGAATCTGAAAAGAGATCTGGAAGGATGGGCTGGGGTTCGTCATCTCAACTCCGGGCCAGCACCACGAGGTAGGTGCAGGGTTGGGCGGCGGGATTGCGGAAGGTCACGTCATGCGGCGGGCCAAAGGCGAGGCTGTCTCCGGGGGCCAGTTCGTGAAGCTCTGGCCCTTCCTGAACCGTCAACGCTCCGGCTTCCACCAGCACCACCTGACGAATCCGGGCGTAGGACGAGGCGGGCAAATCGACGTGCTGGCACGGCGGCAGCGTGACCCGTACCACTTCCAGCGGATGATCGGGGCGCATGAACACCTGCTGACGCTCGTAGCCTGTGCCGGGATCGCGCCAGCGCGGTTGGTCGGCGGCCCGCACCAGCCGTCCGGTGTGGCCCTCGGCCCGCAGCAGCAGGCCCGCCAGCGTCAGGCCGTAAGCTCCCGCCAGACGTACCAGCGTTCCTGCCGTGGGGCTCATCTCGCCGCGCTCTATTTTGCTGACGCTGGCCTTGGATACGCCGGAATGCTGTGCCAGATCGGCCTGCGACCAGCCCCGCGCCTCCCGCTCCAGCCGGATACAGTGGGCCAACTGTTCCCCCGCCTCAGCATGTGCCGCCTCATCGTCTAGGATAAGATCCATATGAATAGTATAGGAGATTTTGGGCAGGAGATGATGGGGTGCCGCCGACCACTTACCTCTGACTGTTCCCCACATCCTAACGAGCGTTTGGAGAGCTGCGTTTAGGTAGATTGGGGCATGACTCAACTGGCCCTAGAACTTCAGGAACTCATCGCCACGATGGAGCAGCGCCGCGCCAAAGTGGAACTTGGCGGCGGCTTGGAGCGCCAGAAGAAGCAGCGGGCAGGCGGCAAACTCACGGCCCGCGAGCGCATTCATACGCTGCTGGACGCCGGGAGCTTTCTGGAACTCGGCACCTTTGTAGAACATCAGGGCGGGCGGCTGATGCAGGGCGTGGAGGCTCCCGGCGAGGGCGTGGTTACGGGCAGCGGCACGATAGACGGGCGGCAGGTCTTCGTGTTCAGTCAGGATTTCACGGTGCTGGGCGGCAGCCTGGGCAAAATGAACGCCGCCAAGATCACCAAAGTCATGGACCTGGCCGCCCGGACGGGGTGCCCAGTCATCGGCCTCAACGATTCGGCGGGCGCCCGCATTCAGGAAGGCGTGGACAGCCTCAGCGGGTACGGCGAGATTTTTTACCGCAACGCGATCTATTCCGGTGCGGTGCCGCAGATCAGCGCCATTCTCGGCCCCTGTGCGGGCGGCGCGGTGTATTCTCCGGCCCTCACCGACTTTATTTTGATGAGCGGCGGCAGCAGTTATATGTTCATCACCGGCCCTGAAGTCATCAAAAGCGTGACGCGCGAGGACGTGACCTTCGACCAGTTGGGCGGCGCGGACGTGCATACCCGTAAGTCGGGCGTAGCTCATCTGGAATACGACGGTGACGAAGCCGTGCTGCGCGGCATCCGCGACCTGCTGGGCTATCTGCCCCAGAATGCCCGCGAGAAAGCGCCGGTGCAGCCTACCTCCGACCCCGCGGGCCGCCGCAACGACGCCCTTCTCAACATCGTCACACCCGATCAGCGTCGGCCTTACGACATGCACGACGTGATTCATGAACTGGTGGACAACGGGACGTTTCTGGAAATTCAGCCGAATTGGGCCAAGAATATGCTGATCGGATTTGCCCGACTGAACGGCCAGAGCGTGGGCATCGTCGCCAACAATCCGCGGGTGATGGCCGGAACGCTGAACATTGACGCCTCAGACAAGGCGGCCCGCTTTATTCGCACCTGCGACTGCTACAACATCCCGATTCTGACGCTGGTGGACGTGACTGGATTCCTGCCGGGCGTGGCGCAGGAACACGCGGGCATCATCCGGCACGGCGCGAAAATGCTGTATGCCTACGCCGAGGCTACCGTGCCCAAAATCACGCTGATTACGCGCAAGAGCTACGGCGGCGCTTACCTTGCCATGAACAGCCGGGACATGGGAAGTGACGTGGTGTACGCGTGGCCCACCGCTGCTGTGGCGGTCATGGGCGCGGAGGGGGCGGCCAATATCGTGTACCGCCGCGACATCCAGAATGCGGAGAACCCCGAAGCGATGCGGGCCGAGAAAATCCGCGATTACAAAGACGCCTTCGACAACCCCTATGTGGCCGCCAGCAAGGGCTATATAGACGATGTGATTCCGATGGAAGACACCCGCGCAAGGTTGATCCAGACCTTTGCCATGCTGCGGGAAAAGCGGGAGGAGAGGCCGTATAAAAAGCACGGGAATATGCCGCTCTAAGCGGTGTGGGCTGTGGGGAAAAACCGAACCCCACACCCTCCTTTATCGCCGTCCGAAATCCTGAACCCAGTAGTGGCCGTAGCTTCCGCCTGCCGCGTAGCCCACGCCGAGTTCAGTAAAACTGGCGTTCATAATGTTGCGGCAGTGGCCTTCACTCTTCAGCCAGCCGCTCACCACGGCTTCGGGCGTGGTCTGTCCGGCGGCAATATTTTCCCCGATGGTGCGCCAGACGTACCCGGTGGCCGTGATGCGCTGGGCCATCGTGCGGCCATCCTGACTGGTGTGGCTGAAGTAATTGCGGGCGGCCATATCAGCGGCGTGGCCCTGGGCCGACTGCGCCAGTTGTGCATTGGCGGCTACAGGCGCGGCGGCGGGAAAGCTGGTGCTGCCGCACGTGCGGGCTTGAGCGCGGGCCGCATTGGTCAGGGTCAGCACGCGCCCTGCAAAGGTTCCGCTGGGTGCAGAAGGGGCACTCTGAGCTGGCAGAGGTGATCCACCCGGTGCGGGTGAAGAGCCGCAGGCCGCCAACGTGAGCGCAAGAAGGAGAAAGGCCGCCGGAACAGCGGGCGAGCACAAAGGCAGAGGCTGGTGCATGTGCCCCAAGTAGAGTGGGTTACTCCTGCTGCTGGCGTGAGGCCAAAATTCTCATCTCTCATATTCCGGCCAAGACCGTATGGCAGCCTGTGCAGCGCCTGTATGTAGAAAATCTGATCTTAAGAAAACGCTACCTTTCTCATGTCAGGAGAACGATAGTTCACGGCAGGAGGGTAAAACCGACGATTTTCGCATCTGAAAGATGAAGGGGTGAGCTGTCGGGCAGGCTGGCCCTGACGTGGCCCCCCGACAGTTCGGCAGCGGCATTCAGCAGAGGCGCATCGGCGGCGGGGTCGAGCGTTCCCCACAGGTGCGCTGTGCCTCCTTGCCAGTCGCGCCACAGCAGCGATCCGATGGCTTCTCCGCCCGCGTAGGCCATCAACAGCACACTCTTGGGGTCACCTTCCAGCGGCCCTGCAAAATGGCGGGCCAACGTTTCGGCCCATTCTGCCGCGCCGTAACTTTCGGCCAGCACCCCGGCCCAGCTGGGCAGATGCAGCCGCGACACCTGCTCCACCACGATCACGCCGGGATCGGGGACAGGCGCAAAGGTGCCTACACGCAGGCCACCCACGTCCTCGCCCGCCACGGCGCTCACCGAGGCCACCAGCGGCGGTGCGTCTTGCCCCAGATGCCACGCCCGCACCAGCGGCAGCACATCGCCCGCATCTTCTGGCAGATAGGAGGCATTCAGGGCCAGCACATTGATTCCCGGCGTATGGAGCGTCACTGTGCCCCTGAAGTCACGCCTGACGGTCGAAAACGGCTCGAAGTAGGCCACGAGTTCGGCCAGCACGGGTGGCAGCGTGGGGGAGGCTGAGCCAGAGGACGCTGGGGCAGGGGAGGGCATGGGGCAGGCTAGGGGCTGGGGGCCACAAAAAACAACCGCCGAGGTGCTCAGGCGGTTGCTTTGAGAGTGGTTTCTCTTCCGGCTGGGGTCAGGGGTAAAGGCCGCGCAACGCCCGCGCTTCCAGAACCCGCGTGCAGGCCACGATATACGCCGCCGTCCGCAGGGTCACGCCGTGCTTCTCCTTCACGTCCCAGAGGCTCAGGAAAGCTTCTCCCATGATCCGGTCGAGGCGCTTGTTGATCTCATCTTCTGTCCAGAAGAACGAAGAAAAATCCTGCACCCACTCGAAGTAGGACACGGTCACGCCGCCCGCGTTGGCGAGCACATCGGGCACGATGGTGATGCCGCGCTCGGCCAGCAGGTCGTCGGCGGCGGGCGTGGTGGGGCCGTTGGCGCCCTCCACGATCAGCTTGGCCTTGATCCGTCCGGCGTTGGCGTCGGTGATCTGTTTTTCCAGCGCGGCGGGAATCAGCACGTCGCAGTCCACGTCCCAGAAGGCGTCACGGGTCAGCTCGTCGGTGTCGGCCAGCCCGGTGATCTTGCCCGATTGACGCAGATGGGCCAACGCCGTGCGGGGGTCGATTCCGCCGTCGCTGTAGATGGTTCCGGTCACGTCCTGAATCGCCACGATTTTTGCGCCGTGGTCATGGAAGATGCGGGCGGCGGCTTCACCCACGTTACCGAAGCCCTGAATGGCGATTCGTGCGCCTTCCAGACGGATGCCCAGCTTCTTGAGGGCTTCCGCGCCTGTCACGAAGACGCCGCGTCCGGTGGCGTCGGCGCGGCCCAGCGAGCCCCCCAGCGCCACTGGTTTGCCCGTCACCACGCCCGTTGCGGTGCGGCCCACGTTCATCGAATAGGTGTCCATCATCCACGCCATCGTCTGCGGGTTGGTGTTCACGTCAGGCGCAGGAATGTCTTTTTCTGGCCCGATGACGAGGCCGATTTCGGTGGTGTAGCGCCGCGTCAGGCGTTCCAGTTCGCCCGTGCTGTACTTGCGCGGATCAATGCGGATGCCGCCTTTGCCGCCGCCGTAGGGCAGGTTCACAGCGGCGTTTTTCACGGTCATCCAGGCGCTCAGGGCCATCACTTCGCTGAGGGTCACGTCCTGGTGGTAGCGCACGCCGCCTTTGGCCGGGCCGCGCGACGTGTTGTGCTGCACGCGGCAGCCCTCAAAGTGCGCCACCGTGCCGTCATCCAGGTGAATCGGCACATCCACAACCAGAATGCGTTTGGGCCGCTTGAGGGTTTCGACCCAGTAGGCCAGCTTGCCCAGGTACGGCGTGACCCGCTCCACCTGCTCCAGATAGATGGCGTAGGGGCCGAGGTCATTGGGATCAAGGTAGCTGGGAATGGCGTGGTGGCCGAGCTTGGACGTGTCCTGCACGGCGGTATGGGGATTGGGTTCGG
>JAQBPF010000053.1 GCA_028287665.1 Deinococcus sp.
AAGGGGTCTACGGCTTTAAGTTGAAGCCCGACCAGAAGCTGACGCTGGCAGGCGCAACCCCGCCCCAGACGCAGCAGGCCGCCGCCAGCGGCACCAACGGCGTGAACGCCGCCATGGCCTACGGCACCGACGGCAGCCTGTCGGCCCTGAAGTTGGTGGCCCTCACGGACCCCAAAGGCGCACAGGCCGTGTACCAGCCCGCACCCATCATCCGCACCGTGACCCTGAAGGCCAATCCTCAAATTGAGGCGCTGCTCAACAAAACCTTTGCCACGCTGACGCAGGCAACCCTGCAGAGCCTGAATGCACAGGTGGCTCTGGAGGGCCGCACGGCGCAGAGCGTGGCCCAGACGTACCTTAAGAGCAAGGGACTGATCAAGTAATCATGCAGGCCGAGGCCGGACAGCTGCGCGGCTTTTTTCCCACCTGGGATCAGCGCTGGCAGCCGCACGGTAAGGTCGCCGCACCATGAGCACGTCCAGTCAGGCAGGGGCGGGGGGCAACAAGCCTTCCGCCCCACTGCTGTCTCCGGTGCCCAGTGTCAGGGGCCCCAATATCAGGAGCGACGTGCTGCTGGTGCTGGCGTTGGCTGCGTTGCCCATGTTGGCGGGCGCGGTGCTGCCCTGGGTGCTGTTGCGGCCAAACCGCCTCGCACCGGGAGATTACCTGCGGCTGCCGCCTCCGCTGATGGCCCTGATGGTCCTGCTGGCCCTCCTGCCGATTCTCTCGGCCCGCTTTACCCCCCGCCTCACCTGGCTGGCCGCAGGACTGACAGTGTTCACCACGTTCTGGGTGCTGGGCCAGCAAACCCATTCGGCCCTGCTGGGGCAAGCCGAATTCGCACGGGCCAGTGCGGCAGCAGGGGTCTGGCTTTTTGGGCTGGGCGCACTGATCGCCAGCTATGGGGCAGGCCTCCTGTTGGCGGGCCGCCGGAAGGCACTGACCTGGGTGTGGCTGCCTGCTGTGCTGATCCTGGTCTGGGGAGGCCACCTCTCGGGCTGGTCGGTGCTGGTCGAAGGCCGCAACGAGGGGCCCCGCTGGGTGCAGGAATTGGTGCAACACCTGCGGCTGGTGGGCACGGCCCTGGGCCTCTCGACCCTGATCGGCGTGCCCCTGGCCGTCTGGGCAGCGGGGCGCGAACGGGTGGCGGTTACCGTCCTGGGCGCGGCCAATGCCATACAGACCCTGCCCAGTCTGGCCCTGCTGGGCCTGCTCATCGCGCCTCTGTCTGCCCTCTCGAATGCTTTCCCCGCCCTGCGTCAGGCGGGGATTTCGGGCATTGGAATCGCTCCGGCGCTGACGGCCATGACCCTGTACGCCCTCCTGCCGATCCTGCGAAACGGTGTGGTGGCGCTGCGGGGCGTTCCCGTGGGCACCGTAGACGCCGCACGCGGCATGGGCATGACCGGCACACAGATTTTCTGGCGCGTGCAGGTGCCTCTGGCGCTGCCCGTGTGGCTCACGGGGATTCGGCAGGCCGCCGTGCTGCTGGTCGGCGTGGCGTCGGTGGCAGCCCTGATCGGCGCGGGCGGCCTGGGTACCTACATTTTCAAGGGGCTTCAGAGTGCCGCCGCCGACCTGATCCTGTTGGGCGCTGTTCCCGCCGCGCTGCTGGCCATTGGGGTAGATGCTGCTCTGCGCGGCCTAGAACTCTGGCTGGGTCGGCGGTTCGGGCGCGTGGGCTGATGGCGTTTCCCCTCTGCTGCTCTCCTCTACCGCGCGCCTGTGGTGCTGTGCATCCCCGGAGTTCTTATGATTGACCAGAGTTTTTATGATTGAGTTGCAGGCTCTCCAAAAGCGATACGGCGAGACTTATGCTGTGCGCGACCTGAATCTGGTGTTTGCCGAGGGTGTACTTACTGCTCTGTTGGGACCGTCGGGGTGCGGCAAAACCACCACGCTCAGAATGATCAACCGGTTGATTGAACCCACGGGGGGGCGGGTCCTCCTGCGCGGAGAAGATACGCATTCGCTGAAGCCAGAAACGCTGCGGCGCGGCATCGGTTACGTGATTCAGCAGATCGGGCTGTTTCCTCACCTGAATGTGGCGCAGAACGTGGCGACGGTACCCGACCTCTTGGGCCGCCCTGCCCGTGACACGGCCCGCCGGGTCGATGAATTGCTGGATCTGGTCGGCCTGAACCCCGATGAATACCGCCACAAAAAGCCTGCCGAACTGTCGGGTGGCCAGGCGCAGCGGGTGGGCGTGGCCCGCGCTCTGGCCGCCGACCCTCCCGTGCTGCTGATGGACGAACCGTTTGGCGCACTCGACCCCCTGGCCCGCGACAAGTTGCAGGACGCCTTCCGGGAGATTCAGCGCGGCCTAAAAAAAACCGTCATTATGGTGACCCATGACATTGATGAGGCGTTGCGGTTGGCTGACCGGATTGCCCTGATGAACGCTGGAGAGCTGGCGCAATTTGGCACACCAGACGACCTGATTCACCGCCCCGCTTCCAGCTTCGTGCGGCAATTTTTGGGCGAAGACGCGGCCCTGCGCCAACTGGCAGGTCGCCGCGCCGCCGACTTTGTTCGGCCCGGCGACCCCGCTGGCCTGCCCACCGTGGAGGCCCACCTCAATGCCCGCAGCGCACTGGGCATCATGCTGCGCGAGGGCTCGGATGCTCTGGCCGTCACGGAGGAGGGCCAAGTTACAGGCGTCCTGCACTGGAGGGACCTGCAGACAGTACCCCGCTTATCCGCTGAATTCATTCCGGACGAACGGGGATGACCTCCTCCAGCGTCACAGCCACCCGCCGCGTACCGGGGCGGCGCTGGCCCTGGGGGGTGCTGGTCTGGCCCGCGCTGCTGCTGCTGTGCCTGATTCCGGGAGTCTTACCGCGCCTGTTGGCCCCTCTAAACCTGGGAGAATTGACGGCCTTTGACCCCCCGCTCTGGCGACTGACCCTGACCCATCTGGGGCTGGTGGCCCTCGCGACTGGAGTGGTACTGCTGCTGGGCGTTCCCCTGGCCATAGCAGTCACCCGTCCCCGCCGTGAGGCACTGCGTCAGCTGGCCGAAACACTGGTCGGTCTGGGCCAAACCGTTCCCACCTTCGCCATCCTGGCGCTGGCAGTCCCCGCCCTGGGGTTTGGCTGGCAACCCACCCTGCTGGGCCTGATTGTCTATGGGTTGGTGCCTGTGGTCAGCAACGGCATAGCGGGTCTGCTGGCTGTAGATGCCAGCGCTCTGGACGCAGCACGCGGCATGGGCATGACGGGTCGCCAGCGCCTGCTGCGGGTCGAACTGCCCCTGGCCCTGCCCATTCTGTTGGCAGGAGTGCGCACCAGCACGGTGTACAACGTAGGCACAGCAACCGTAGGCGCGGCCCTGGGGGCAGGCGGTCTGGGTGAACCGATCATCAACGGTTTGTCCCAGCAAAATACCGCTCTGGTTCTGGTCGGCGCTGTGCTGTCGGCGCTGCTGGCACTTAGTCTGGACGCCCTTCTGGGGCTTTTTTCTCCAAGAAACCAGTAGGCAGTGACCAAACTCCGCTCTGTTCCTTCTCTCACAATTCAGGTGTAAGGTGAGAATCATGCAGCCCTGGAAGACGCTGAAGTTTCCCGAGACTGCACCGCTTTGCCTTTTTGCTCTGATCCAACGTGCTTCACATTGAACGTTACGGCCCGGCTGAATTGCTGGGCCGTTGCCTTGAGGTGTCTGGGCAAGAGGTGCACAGCACTCCCTAGGCTCCACCGCCACAGTTACAGTCCAACGGCGCCCATCTCCAGATCTGCGCCCCATCCGTAGTCGGTAGCAAAGAGGTGAACACCTTGAAGCAAATGGCTTTTCAGACCGGTGACCGCGTTGTTCTTCCCCCCTACGGTATTGGCGTGGTCAGTGGGACCTGTCAACGCCCAGTTGCTGGACAGTCCCATGCCTACTATCAGGTGGATTTTCCAAATACGTCCAGCCGCGCTTATGTGCCTGTCTCCTCACCCGACCAGACCGGAATGAGGGCGGCCCTGACTGCCTGCGACATGCCAGCGCTGCTGCAACATCTCAGTCTGCGTTCCAGCGACCTGAATTTGCCCCGTCAGTGGGCCGCCCGCCATCGCCGCGTCACCGAGATTCTGGTGAGCGGCAATCCCTACGAATTGGCCACACTGACCTGTGAATTGCGGCGGTGGAATGTAGAACGTGGGCTGCCCGACCTCGACCGTCAGGCCTTCCGCCGGGCCATCAAACTGCTCGAACAGGAGGTCAATGGGTTGGAAGACCAGTGTGCCCATGATGTGCAGAATTTTCTTGATTCGGCCTGGAACGAGACGCCACAGTAAATAAAAACAAGAAGCACAACAATAGAAAAGCGGTGCATCCAAATAATCTTGGATGCACCGCTCTGAAATATAGAAGTTAGGTAAACACTGGTGAGGGTTGGTCTTAAAGCAAAAGCGAAGTCCCCCGCGGAGGCGGGGGACTGGGGGTGGGCATGAAGAGCAGTGAAGAGCGGGTACGGAACGAAGAAAGGAGGTGATCCAACCGCACCTTCCGGTACAGTTACCTTGTTACGACTTCACCCCAGTCATGTGCCACAGTCTAGACGCCTGCCGTAAAGCTCCCGGCGGT
>JAQBPF010000110.1 GCA_028287665.1 Deinococcus sp.
TCTTCCCATTCAAAAAGACACCCGGCAATCCTCAGACCAGGGTGCCCTGGGGAGACTGGATTTTGGGTGGCCTCGCCACTGCCTCGGCGCTGTATTTCTTTGTGGAGTACTCCAACATTGCCAACAACGGCGGCCTGCGCTCAGACGCACCGTTGGATCTGATCGCCAGCAGCGCCCTCGTCATCATGCTGCTGTTGACGGCCTGGCGCACCCTGGGTATTGCCATGCCGATCATCTCGCTGGCCTTCATCCTGTTCGCCTTCATGGGCGGGCGCGGCCTGATCTCGTTTATTCAGACGCCTTTCCACAACGGTTACACCTGGCCGCAATTGATGGGCCAACTGGCGACCAACACTGAGGGGATCTTCGGAACGGCCATCGGCGTCAGCGCCCAGATCGTATTTCTGTTCGTGCTGTTCGGCGCAGTGTTCGACAAATTGGGCGCAGGCGACTGGTTTATGCGCGTGGCCCAGAGCCTGCTGGGCGGCTACCGGGGCGGCGCGGCCAAAGCCAGCATCCTGAGCAGCGCCCTGAACGGCATTATTTCGGGCAGTTCCGTCTCCAACGTGGTGACAGGCGGCAATATCACCATCGGCACCATGATCCGCACCGGGTACAGCCGCGAAAAAGCGGGGGCCATCGAGGTCGCCAGCAGTTCCAACGGGCAATTGATGCCGCCGGTGATGGGCGCGGCGGCCTTCATCATGGCCCAGAACCTGAATATCGAGTACCGCTCGCTGATCTTGGCGGCGGCCATTCCCGCTTTCCTGTGCTACGCGGCGCTGCTGGTGGTGTCCCATATCGAGGCGCTGAAGCTGAATCTGCGCGGCCTGCCTAGAAATGAATTGCCCCGCGTGCGTAAAACCCTGCTGGAAGGCTGGTATTACATGATTCCGCTGGGCTACCTGATCGGCATTCTGACGGTGAATCCAGAAGCCAACCCAGAGCGCGTGGCGCTGACCACCATCATCATCATGATCGTGATGATGTTCATGCAGGAAGTGTTCTGGGGCAGCCGTGATGGCCGCAGCCCAGCCCGCAGCCTGATGGACGGCGGGAAGAAGCTCATCGAAGCTTTTGAAGGCGGCGCACGCTCAATGATCGGCATTGCGGTTGCGACTGCTGCGGCAGGCATCATCGTGGGTATCGTGACCATTACTGGCCTCGGCTTCGGACTGGCTGATCTGGTACAGAGTGTGGCCAATCTGTTCAGCAATGAATTCCTGCGGATTCTGGTGGTGCTGTTCATGGGCCAGTTGATCGCCCTGATCCTGGGCATGGGGCTGCCAACCACCGCCAATTACATTCTGATGAGCGCCCTGATCGTGCCGATTATCGCCAAGATCGCGGGCCTCGATACCAGCAACCCCGCCGAGATGTTGCCCGTGCATATGTTCGTCTTCTACTTCGGCATCATGGCCGACAGTACGCCGCCTGTGGCCCTGGCAGCGTTTGCGGCGGCGGCCATTTCGGGCGGCGATCCACTCAAAACGGGCATTCAGGCCTTCCAGTACGAACTCAGAACGGCGTTGCTGGCCTACATGATGTTCTTCAATCCGGTGCTGCTGCTGATTAAAGACGGCAAATTGGGTGGCGTACCACTGGGCGAAGCCGTGCCGATGATCCTCTTCGCCTTCATCGGTCTGGTCGCCTTCAGTGCCGCCACACTGCGCTTCCTGCACCGCAAGACCAATCCCGTGCAGATGATCATGCTGTTGGTGGCGTCGTTCATCCTGATCATCCCCACCGATATCATCTGGAACATCGCGGCACTTGCCCTGATTGCGCTGGTGTACTTCTGGCAAAAAGCAGGCAGCCGGAACGAACCGGGCCAACCCCTGCCCGCCGCTGCATAAGCCTCCTTCACATCACGCGCCCCTGCTCTCTCCGAGTGGGGGCGCTTTCGTACTGCCCCGCTCTCTCCGCTTTACCTGACCCCCAGCCCTCAGCGTGGGCATTCCCCCACCTTGCCCCAAAGTGCTAGAATGGCCCGTTTTAGAGCGAAGGGTAAGGCCTCCCTTATGCGTCCGACATAACCCGCCAGCCCCTGTAAAACGTGTGCTGGCCGCCCTCAAAGTGCTAAACCAAGTGGCAAAACAAAGGAGCTTCCGACTTGCAGAACCTGATTGTTCGTGGTGCGCGGGAACACAACCTCAAAAACGTGACGGTGGAACTGCCCCGTGACCAATTCATCGTGATTACGGGTGTCTCGGGCAGTGGCAAAAGTACGCTGGCCTTCGAT
The DNA here is from genome assembly GCA_028287665.1 of Deinococcus sp. GTDB lineage: Bacteria > Deinococcota > Deinococci > Deinococcales > Deinococcaceae > Deinococcus. The sequence continues at coordinate 2,243 of JAQBPF010000110.1, forward strand.
ACCATTTATGCCGAGGGCCAGCGCCTCTATGTGGAATCGCTGAGCGCCTACGCCCGCCAGTTTCTGGGCCTGATGGAGAAGCCGGATGTAGACGGCATCGAGGGTCTGTCTCCGGCCATTTCTATTGACCAGAAGACCACCAGCCACAACCCCCGCAGTACGGTGGGCACCGTCACCGAGATTCACGATTATCTGCGCCTGCTGTACGCCCGCGTGGGCACGCCGTACTGCCCAGTGTGCGGGCGCAAAATTGAGAAACAGAGTCCCAGGGAGATTACAGACCGCCTGCTGAGCGGCTACGAGGACGCCCGCGCTATTTTGCTGGCCCCGGTGGTTCGTGGGCGCAAGGGCGAATACCGCAAGCTGTTCGGCGATTTGCGGCGTGAGGGTTACGCACGGGTGCGGGTAGACGGCACGCTGTACGAACTGGACGAGGCCGAAAAGCTGAAGCTGGAAAAGTTTGAAAAGCATGATGTGGACGTGGTAATCGACCGCGTGACCCTGCGCGGCAGTGACCGCACCCGCATTGCCGAAAGCGTGGAACTCGGCCTGCGCCGGGGCGAGGGTCTGCTGCGCGTATTGATGCCCGAAGGCGGCCCCGACGGCGAGAGCGCCGAGGAACTGTATTCCGAAAAGTTCGCCTGCCCGGAACACGGCAGCGTGTTGGAAGAACTCGAACCGCGTTCCTTCTCGTTCAACTCGCCCTACGGCGCGTGCGGCGATTGCGCGGGGCTCGGCCACAAAAACGAATTTTCGCCCGAACTGGTCGTAGATGAGAAATTGAGCATTGCAGAAGGTGCGATTCTGCCCTGGTCGAAGAAAGGCACGGGCGGCGGCGTGTACTACTGGGACAAACTGAAAGCGCTGTCGGAGCACCTGGAATTTGACCTGAAAGCCCCCTGGCGTGACCTGCCCGAGAAGGCCAAGACCGCCATTCTGAACGGCCCCGGCGAACCGTTCGAGGTGATCTACCGGCGGGCAGGCAAGGAAACCATGCGCTTCATGACCGAATTCGAGGGCGTGATCACCAACCTGGAGCGCCGTTTTGCCGATACCGAGTCGGACTTCATGCGCGAGAAGCTGGAAGAGATGATGGAGCTGCGGCCCTGCCCGACCTGTGCAGGCACGCGTTACAAGCCCGAAATTCTGGCCGTGCGGGTGGGCAGCCTCAACATCTCGCAGGCCAGCGGCATGAGTGTGCTGGACGCCGACGCCTTTTTTCAGGGGTTGCAGGAAGGCACGCTGGATCATGACGCCGTGGGGCCACACCTGGCGGGGCATCTGGGCGGCACCGCCAAGGCGCACGCCCCGGCCCGCTACGACTACAAGCTGAATGTCTTTGGCGAGGCGGTGGCCGCCCCGATTCTGAAGGCCATTCGCACCCGCCTGAAATTTCTGGTGGATGTGGGGCTGGACTACCTGAGCCTTGACCGCACTGCCAACACCCTGAGCGGCGGCGAGGCTCAGCGCATCCGGCTGGCGACCCAGGTCGGATCGGGCCTGACCGGGGTGCTGTATGTGCTGGACGAACCCAGCATAGGCCTGCACCCCAAAGACAACCACCGCCTGATCGGAACCCTCAAGCACCTGCGTGATCTGGGCAACACGCTGCTGGTGGTCGAACACGACGAAGACACCATGATGGAAGCCGACTATCTGGTGGATATGGGGCCGGGTGCAGGCGTCCACGGCGGCGAGATCGTGGCGGTGGGCACACCCGCCGAGGTGCGTGACAACCCCGGCAGCCTGACCGGAAAATATCTGCGCGGCGAGCTGAAAATTGAGATTCCGGCAGAGCGGCGGCGCGGCAACGGCAAGCGCCTGAAAGTGATAGGGGCGCGGGAACACAACCTGCAGAACGTGAGCATCGATATTCCGCTGGGCACCATGACCGTGATGACTGGCCCCAGTGGCAGCGGCAAATCCACCCTGATTCACGACATTCTGCACGCCACGCTGGCCCGCGAACTGAACGGCGCGAAGACCAGTCCAGGCCGCTATGACCGGATCGAGGGCATGGAGCATCTGGATAAGGTCATCGAAATTGATCAGTCTCCGATTGGCCGCACGCCTCGCAGCAACCCGGCCACCTATACGGGCGTCTTTACCGAGGTGCGCGACCTGTTTACCCGCACCCCCGAATCGCGTCGGCGCGGGTATCAGGCGGGCCGCTTCAGCTTCAACGTGAAGGGCGGGCGCTGCGAACACTGCAAGGGCGACGGCGTCATGAAGATCGAGATGAACTTCCTGCCCGATATTTATGTGCCCTGCGAGGTCTGCAAGGGTGCGCGTTACAACCGCGAAACGCTGGAAGTGAAGTACAACGGCAAGACCATCAGCGACGTGCTGAACCTGACGGTGGAAGACGCCCGCGAGTTCTTCGAGGCCATTCCTGCCATCGAGCGCAAGATGCAGCTTCTGTGCGACGTGGGCCTGGGCTACATGCGCATCGGGCAGCCCAGCACCACGCTGTCGGGCGGCGAGGCGCAGCGCATCAAGCTGGCGTCCGAGCTGAGCAAGCGAGCCACCGGCAAAACCATCTATATTCTGGACGAACCCACCACCGGCCTGCACTTTGAGGACGTGCGGAAGCTGATGGAAGTGCTGCAACGCCTCGTCGAAGGCGGCAACACATTGCTGATCATCGAACACAACCTCGACGTGATGAAGTGCGCCGACCACATCATCGATCTGGGGCCAGAAGGCGGCGTGCGCGGCGGATTGGTCGTGGCGACGGGAACGCCGGAGCAGCTGGCCGCCCACGCGACTTCTCATACGGGCGCGTACCTGCGCCGCGTGCCGGGCATCACGCCTGCCGGAGAACCACAAGCAGTTGCCGCGCCTCCAGCCAAAGCTGAGGTCAAGACTCCGGCCAAAAAGGTATCGGCCAAAGCGAAAGCCGCACCCGTGACCGCCACGGAAGACCCGGAGCGTGAACTGGTGGCTGCCGCTCCCGCCCGCAAGGGACGCCCCAAAAAGAGTGACCAATGATCCGGGGTGAACTTCAGGTCAGGGTGAACTATGATCACGGGTAAGCCATGACCACGCCTCCTCCCAACCTCTCCAAGCCCGATTCACTGAAGGCCGACCTGCCGCCAGACCTCACCGCCCCCGCGCGGCCTTCGCGTGCAGAGCGCCTCCGGGCTGCTCGCCGCCGCGCCGGGTGGCTGGACTTGGCCCGCCTGGTGGGTGGCTGGGCGCTGTTGGCGGTGCTGACCTACTTTATGTGGACCCCCGGAGACTGGCCGGTGCGCCTGCTGACCTGGGTGCTGCTGGTCATTCTGGCCGACGAATTTGGGGGCTGGTTCGGTTACATCGGCGTGGTGCTGGGAGGGCTGGCTTTCCTGAGTCCGAACGCCCCACCTGCCCAGTGGCTCATCATCGTGCCGCTGGTGGGCGGAGCGCTGATGGCTCTGCTGCTGATCAAGCATTCGGGCGGGCCGCTGGTGCTGCCCTTTGCCGGACTGCTGTTTGCGGGCACCCTGTTGGCCGTCGGGCGTTTTGGCCCCAAGATCGACCCGACCCTGACCCTGCCCGCCAACCCCGAATTCCAGCGGACGGCCATTCTGGCGCTACTGGTCGGGCTGGGCTTCAGCTTTGTGCGGCAGGTGATCAACATTTTGCTGAAACGCCGGGCGAGGCGTCGGGCCGCCCGATTATCGGGAGTGCCGGAACTGACCACCTGAACCCGCTTCACACCGACTTGCCCCTCTTGGCCCCGCCAGAGGGGGATTTTTTGATCTGAACAGTTCATCTGCCCGGTTGGTAGACTGAGCGCACCATGACCCGTCTTCAAGGAACTAACCCCAACCGCACCATTCTGGTGATCGGAACATTGCTGGCCGCCGCCCTCATCGCTATCGCCCTCTTCGCCGTGCGCGGCAAGCCCAGCGGCTCTACGGGAGTCGTCAATTTCAATGTGTCGGGTCAGCCGGTGCTGGGGCAGGAAGCCGCGCCAGTCACGATGGTGGTCTTTGAGGATTTCAAATGCCCCAACTGCAAGCGCTTTGAAGATGAATTCCTGCCAGAACTGAAGACCAAATACATAGACACGGGCAAAGCCAAACTGGTTTCCATGAATTTTCCCTTTCTGGCGCAGAACGCCCGTCTGCCCACCGACGACAGCAAGCTGGCCGCGCAAGCTGTGGAATGCGCCTTTGTTCAGAGCAGCGACCTGCACAACAGTTACAAGGCGGTGCTGTTTCGCGGGCAGGGCAGTGAATCTACCGTCTGGGCCACCAAAACCCGTCTGAAAGATTTGGCTGCCAACGTGGAAGGGCTGGATACGGCCAAGTTTGCCACCTGCCTCGACAACGACGAAACCGCCGCTGCTGTGGACGCCGACGAGAAGCAGGCCGCCGACGCCAAAGTGGCCGGAACGCCCGCCATCTACGTGAACGGCAAACTGGTGGACAGCTACGCCACCGCCTCGGTCAGCGCCGCCATCGACGCGGCCCTGAAGAACTGAGGCGCGGGCATGACACGCGACAACCGCCTGTATCTGGCCTGGGTGGTGGCCCTGATCGCCACCCTGGGAAGCCTGTGGTTCAGTGAGTCACGCGGTTTTATTCCCTGTGTGCTGTGCTGGTTTCAGCGCATTGCCATGTACCCGCTGGCCCTGCTGCTGGGCATTGCCGCACTGCGCGGCGACCTGAACATCCGCGCCTACGCCCTGCCCCTGGCCGCCGTGGGCTGGGTGGTGGCCCTGATTCACAATCTGGAAGACTGGGGCATCGTTCAGAGCCTCAAAATCTGCGGCGTGGGTCAGACCACCGCCGGATGCGACGTGCAGTGGCCCATCTGGGGCAGCGGAGCACTGGCAGGCCTGAATTCCGTCCTCACCATTCCCCTGCTGGCACTGACGGCTTTTACGCTGATTATCGGCCTGCTGAGTTGGGGCAGACGGCGCATGTAAACGGCTAGACTGGCCGCCCAGCCATCATAAAACTGGCGGTCATGCCGCCGTCCACAGGCAAAATAACCCCGGTCAGAAAGCTGGCCTCAGCGCTGCCCAGAAAATAGACGGCCTGCGCCACTTCACGCGGTTCGCCGAGTCGGCGCAGGGCATGTAGGTCTTCGTAATCCCGGCGGGTCTGTTCGGGATCAGCGCTGACGGCAATGGCCTGCAACACCGACTCGGTGCTGATTGCGCCGGGAGCCACCGCGTTGACCCGGATGCCCTGAGGAGCCAGATCAAGGGCCATGGAGCGGGTCAGGTTCACGAGTCCCCCCTTGCTGGCGTTATAAGCGGCGTTGCCCTGTTCGGCAAAAAGCCCCTGCACACTGGCCACGTTCACGATCGAGCTTCCCCTCGGCATCAGATCGATCAGGTCGCGGCTGAGCAGCAGAGGGGCACTGAGGTTGACGTTCAGGGCGCGGGCCCACCCCCGAGCACTGACCTCCAATACGCCGCCGTGTGCGCCCTGATAGGCGGCGTTGTTGACCAGTACGCCCACGCCTCCGAGGTCGCGGGCAGCGCGGACGATCCGGGTCCGTCCGGCGGCACTCGCCACATCGGCCCTCAGGCGCAAACTGCCTTTCAGGGGCGGCGGCAGGTTGAGGTCTACCCCCAGCACCGGATGACCGCGTTCGACATACAGTTCCAGGATGGCCCGCCCGATCCCGCGTGCCGCACCAGTAATAACGACACCAGGAAGCGGTGCAGGCGAGGCCGTCGAAGTTGCCGGAGGTGCGTGGGCAGCCATCCCTCAGTGTGACGCGCCTGTGCAGGAAGTGAGCAGAGGCTTCAAATGAGTAAAGAAAAGGCCAAGAGTTGGTGGAGCGGAAGGTTTTAGAGCAACGATATGGCCCTTCTGGGCGCATAGGCAAAGCAGACGCCTGAATTCAGCCGATGCTTTAGAGTGTGCGCGTATGACATTGCCCTTGATTGTGAGTGCTGGGGAAGCACTGACCGACCTTGTAACTGGCGGCGGAAACGTCTGGAACGCGCATCCAGGAGGAGCAGGCTGGAACGTCGCGCGGGCCTGTGCACGGTTGGGGGTGCCGAGTGCTTTTGCAGGCGCCGTGGGGCAGGACAATTTTGGCGACGACCTGCTCCGTGAATCGCTGGAAGCGGGTCTGGATCCCCGCTTTTTGCAGCGTGCGCCTGCGCCGACCCTGATGGCCGTGGTGTATTCCAAGTCGCCGCCCGCTTACCGCTTTCTGGGCGAAAACAGCGCCGACCTGCATTTCGATCCAACGCAACTTCCCGGCGGCTGGCTGGGCGCGGCACGGTGGCTGCATGTCGGCGGAATCAGTCTGGCGCGTTGGCCTCTGGCCGATACGCTGCTGGGCGTGATTGAGGCGGCGCGGGCGGCTGGCGTCAAGATCAGCTTTGATCCCAACGCCCGTATTTCTCACCGCCACCCCGATTACCCGGCTGTGTTTGGGGCTGTCATGCGCCGCGCCGACCTGATCAAACTCAGCGATGAGGACCTGCAATTCTTCTTTCCTGGACGCAGTGAAGAAGATGCCTTGCGCGAGTTGCGGGGCATGAATGCCCGCTCGCCTATCGTGATTACGCGCGGTGCGGCGGGGGCGACCCTCTTTCAGTCGGCGGGCCGCCTCGATCTGCCGACAACACCCGTACAGGTGGTAGACACCGTAGGCGCGGGTGACGCCCTGTGCGCGGGAATGCTGGTCAGCGCCACCGAGAATCCCGACGCCCTCTGGAATGACCATCTGCAATTGGGCCTCCGTGCGGCCGCCGCCGCCTGTGCCCGCGCCGGAGCCTACGCGCCTACACGGGCAGACGTGGACACCCTGGGGTAAACCCACAGCCCTTCGCCGTACTTCAGACCAGCACACGCGCACAGTGGAGCAGGCCGAGGCTGCAAATGTCTGGCAAGGGGGCGGACCTACCGTCGGCAGAGGCATATCTGGCAACTGGGCCGTCTCCCATACCCTCCACACACCCAGACCCAACACGGTGTGCCCCGCCTGCCGCAATGTAGCCACCCGTCAACAGGCGTCTGTGCAAACATCTGCATCTGTACTGACCGAATCATCCACCACTACAGCGCGTTGTGGAGTGACCGGAATATTCCTGCGGTGAAAGACCAGCGGCCCGTCTCGCCCACTCACTCAGGCGACGGGCAAGGCCAGATGACGTGCCACAAACGCCGCCAGTTACACCGGATCAATGAGCAGCTCGCCTTTTTCCAGCCAACCGCTTGCGTGGAGGCGGTTCCGCCGTACCGTCTGGCCGTCACGGCCCAGCAATCTGCTCAGGACACCAAGCGGGCGTCGTCGTGCTCGGCCATCATGCGGAGGAAGGCCTCCACGTACTGGGGGTCGAATTGACGGCCCGCCTGCATCCGAATTTCGTTGAGGGCACGTTCGCGGGTCCAGGCGGGCTTGTAGGGCCGGGCGTTGGTCAGGGCGTCAAAGACATCCACAATGCTGAACACCCGCGCCGTTTCGGGGATGTTTTGGCCGCGCAGGGCCGCCGGATAACCTGTACCGTCCCACCGTTCGTGGTGATAGCGCACCAGGTCCAGCGTCTCGGCAGGCAGGAAATGCAGGTCCTGAAGCATGTCGTAGCCCACCGTGGTATGTGTCTGAATCACGCGCCGTTCATCCGGGTCCAGCGGGCCCTGTTTGTGCAAGATGCGGTCGGGAATAGCCAGCTTACCCAGATCGTGCAGGTACGCGCCCCAGCGCAACGCTTTGACCTGGTCCTCATCCCAGCTGAGGCGGCGGGCCAAGCGCACACTCATGCTGACAACCCGGTTGGTATGACCGCCCGTATCGTCGTCACGGCGTTCCAGCGCGGCCCCCAACGAGCGCAAGGTCAGGTCGTTGGCATCCCGCAGGTCGCGGATGGCCTGCCACTGGCCCAACTGCGATCCCAGCAAGCGAGCAAACGAGGCGATCACGCTCTTTTCGTCCTCATCAAACTCCTGATCTTCGGAGCGGGTAATGATCAACACGCCGAGATGGGTGGTGGCCCGCCCGTACACCGGAGCCACGTAGTACTTCAGGCGCTGGGCCTTGGGAAGCAGCGCCAGGGCTTCTTCCGCCACCCAGTGATCGGCCTGCACGCTGCGGCTGTCGCTGCCTTTGGGATGAATAGGCTGCTCCAAAAAAGCTTCGAAAGCTCCTTTGGCAGCCAGGATATGGGGGGTGCCCTTGCGGTAGGCCACGAACGCCAGATTGGGAGCCACACCCAACTTGTCCAGAATCCCCACCCCGGCCCGAATAATCGCGTCAGCATCGCGGGCATCGGCCAGACGTTCGCTCCCGATCCGGAGGGCATCAATGGTGTTGCGCCGCCACGCCAGTTCACGCCCTGCGGCCTGCTCATGCAGCGTCATCAGGCCCAGGCCTGCAATGACACACAGAGCGCCCAACAATTCAGACAGACTGGGGACCGCCCCCGGCAACAGCCACGACACCAGGAAGGCCACCGGATACGCGATCAGCGCCGCCCAACGCCATAGACCGTTCAGGGGCCAAGAGGTCACGGCCAGAAGCAGGGCCGCGCCCGCCATGAGTCCCTGCTGTTCATGAGCAGCGGCATAGCCCAACACGACAAGTGAAAACGTCAGAATAAAAAAGTTGGGAAAGCCTGCACGGAACACCTGCAAAGTTTAGCACCGCCTTTCAGAAAAGCTTTATACAGGCAGATTCCGCCGATGAATACAGAGCCGGTAGGCAGACGAACCTGGCCGGAGCAAAGGCCGTCTGACCCGGCCAGGGCAGCAGGCGAAGACTGGATTCCTCCGAGTCGAGGCAGCCGACCCACCCTTCTGGGGGTGTTCTAAAGCAGGCGTATCAATGAATGAAAACTCATCTGTTGAGTAAGGCATCGTCAGACAGCAGTACGTAATAACGGGGTATTGTAATCATGTGAGAGGCAATGCTGGGGGAACCTACCCATGAAAGTTGACCGGGAAGAGCAGGATGACGCCCGGCGGGAACGTATTGCCCGCGCCGCCTTCGAATTGTTTGCCCGCAGCGGCCTGGACCAGACCAGTGCCCAGGACATCGCCCGCGCGGCGTTTGTCAGCCGCACCAACCTGTACCGCTATTACCCCAGCAAGATTCATATGTTGCTGGCCCACTTTGAGCGCACGGTCACCGATACGCGCGACGAGGCCGTGCGGCGGCTGGGAGCAGGTAGCCCGCCCCAGGCCGTGTGGGGGCAGGTCACGGCGCGAATGGCCGACCTGGGCGTGCGGTACCGCCATCTGGTCGGGGCTGTGGGACAAGCCGTGTTGGGTGCCCGGCACGACGCCCCAGCCGAGACTCCGCTGGGTCCCCAGGGCAGCGCGGTGCACGATATTCGCACTGCCGTGACCCTGGTGGCGCTCGTCGAACCGGTTCTGATCGCCATGCGCCATCAGGGGCACATTCGGCCAGACACCAATATTCAGTTTCTGGCCTCGCTGTTTGTGGATGCCTGCCTGCTGGCCCTGCTGCACGGCGGGCACCGCAACCAACGCGAGGTCCTGCGGGACTGGCAGGACCGCTTCACTCTGATTATGCAGGGCGCGCTGGCTCCGGGCCTGACCCTCTCAAATATCGACGGTCAGATCACGGCGCGGGTCACGCTGGAACAGCCTGAACCAGTCAGTGCCTAAAGACAATCTCTAAAAATGGAGAAGGTGTTCAGGCAGCGGCAGACTCTGGGGGGGAGGAGCGGGGGTATGCTCGTAGGCATGTCAACTCCTGCGGCCCTGACCCACCTTCCCGCCTGGCAAGCCCTTCAGACCCATTTTGCGGCCACCCAGCACACGCATCTGCGCGACCTGTTTGCCGCCGACCCCCAGCGCGGCGAGCGCCTGACCGCCAAGGGCGCGGGCCTGTTTCTGGATTACAGCAAACACCGCGTAACCGACGAAACGCTGGGGCTGCTGCTGCAATTGGCCCGCGAAACTGGCGTGGAGACCAAGCGCGACGCGATGCTGGCAGGCGAGAAAATCAATGTGACCGAGGGCCGAGCCGTTCTGCACACCGCCCTGCGTGCTCCACGCGGCGCGACGGTGATGGCAGACGGCAAAAATGTGGTTCCCGACGTGCACGAGGTACTTGACCGGATGGCCGCTTTTGCCGATACGGTGCGGGCCGGACAGTGGTTGGGCTTTACTGGCAAGCCCATCCGTAACATCGTGAATATCGGTATCGGTGGCTCGGACCTCGGCCCGGTGATGGCCTATGAGGCTCTCAAACACTATGCCCAGCGCAACCTGACCCTGCGCTTCGTCTCTAATGTGGACGGTACAGACCTGGCCGAAAAGGTACGCGACCTGAATCCCGAAGAGACACTGGTGATCGTGTCGAGCAAAACCTTCACGACCCAGGAAACGATGGCCAACGCCAGCAGCGCCCGCAGCTGGTTGTTGGCCGCACTGGGCGGTGAAGCGGCAGTCGCGCGGCATTTTGTGGCCGTATCCACCAACGCCGAGGCAGTGGGCAAATTTGGGATAGACACTGCCAACATGTTTGGTTTCTGGGACTGGGTGGGCGGACGCTACAGCATGGACAGCGCCATCGGCCTGAGCCTGATGCTGGCCATAGGGCCAGACGGATTCCGGGAGTTGCTGGCCGGATTTCACGAGATGGACGAGCATTTCAGGACCGCGCCGTTGGAAGCCAACCTGCCTGTCCTGATGGGTATACTGGGCGTCTGGTACAACAATTTCTTCGGTTCCGAGACGCTGGCCATCTTGCCTTATGACCAGTATCTCTCGCACTTCAGCGCCTACCTGCAACAGCTGGACATGGAAAGCAACGGCAAGCACATCACGCTGGCAGGTGCGGTCACGGACTACCAGACCGGCCCGGTGATCTGGGGGCAACCCGGCACCAACGGCCAGCACGCCTTCTATCAGTTGATTCATCAGGGCACCAAACTGATTCCCTGCGACTTTATAGGCTTTGCCCAGGCACTGAACCCTCTGCCCGTACAGGGCGGCCTCACCCACCACGACCTGCTGATGGCCAATGTATTTGCTCAAACGGAGGCGCTGGCTTTTGGCAAAACCTTGGACGCCGTCCTGGCTGAAGGCGTGGACCCTCAACTGGCTCCCCACCGCGTCTTTGATGGCAACCGCCCCACCTCTACCCTGTTGGCCGACCGCCTGACGCCGCGCATTCTGGGTGCCCTGATCGCCCTCTACGAGCACAAGGTGTTTGTGCAGGGAGCCATCTGGGACATTAATTCGTTTGACCAGTGGGGCGTGGAATTGGGCAAGGTGTTGGCCGGAAAAATCGTACCCGAGCTGAGCAGCGTGGAAGAGCCGGAATTGAGCCATGACAGCAGTACCAACGCGCTGATCCGGCGCTACAGAGCCAAAAGGTAAGGCAGAAGGAGAGGGGGAAAGGGCTATGACATCAGTGTCAAACCCCTTTCCCCCCTCTCCTTTCTTCAAGCTTCCCGGCAGCACTCCTCCGAGAAACGCCGAGAAATTAGCTCCAGTCTGCGGGCCGTTCTCCCAGTCCGAAGTGCCAGGCAATCGCCGCCGCAATGCGCCCCGATGCCTGCCCATCGCCGTAAGGGTTGCGGGCGGCCCGCATGGCGCTCAGAGTGGCCTCGTTGCCCAGCAATTCAGTCAGCACCTGCTCCAGCTGGACGGGATCGTTTCCGGCCAGTCGCAGCACGCCTGCTTCTACACCTTCAGGACGCTCGGTCACGTTTCGCAGGACCGCCACAGGCACGCCCAGCGCCGCGCCCTCTTCCTGTAAACCGCCCGAATCAGTGGCGAGGAGCGCACTCGCCGCCATCAGTGGGGCCATATCGCTGTAATCCAGCGGATCGGTCAGTTCAAAGTTGGGCAACTGACCCAGCACAGGCCGCACCGCTTCCTGCACGGCGGGCGAGAGGTGAACCGGATAAATAAAGTGGGTTTCGGGGAAGGCCTGCGCGACCCGCGCCAGGGCTGCGGCCATCTCCCGCATCATGGGCTGGTTTTCGCGGCGGTGCATGGTCACGGTGACCAGGCGCTGTCCTGCCTGCACACGTGCCTGCCAGTCGGGGCGCAGCGGCACGCGGCCAGCCACTTCCCGCACGGCGTCCACTGCCGTCTGACCCGTGACCACGATATTGCCGGGAGCTTTCCCTTCACGCAGCAGATTGGCCTTGCTGCCGGAAGTGGGCGAGAAGTCCAGCGTGGACAGCACGCCAGTCAGGCGGCGGTTGGCTTCCTCTGGAAAGGGTTCGCTGAGGCTGCCGCTGCGGAGGCCCGCCTCGACATGGCCCACCGGAATGCCTTCATAAAAGGCGCTGAGGGCCACGCAAAACGAGGTAGACGTATCGCCGTGAACCAGCACCATATCGGCCCCCATCTGGCGCAGCAATTTGCCCGATGGCGGCACGATGCGGGCCGTGAGGTCAGCCAACGTTTGACGGTCCGTCATGACGTTCAGATCTTCGTCCGGGGTCAGTCCGAAGACCGCCAGCGCACCGTCGAGCATCTGGCGCTGTTGCCCGGT
>JAQBPF010000119.1 GCA_028287665.1 Deinococcus sp.
TGGGCCCTGGCGCGTGCGCCGCTGGAGGTGGCCTGCTACGTGGCCCTACACGAAGCCGCCCACCTGCTGGAAATGAACCACTCGCCGCGTTACTGGGCACACGTAACCCGCCTAATGCCCCAACACAAACTGCACCGGGAGTGGCTCCGGGTGCAGGGGCATGGGCTGATGAAGTTTTGAAAACCGTCAGTGGTCAGTGGGAAAAGCACAGCACTGAAGATCAGTCCTGCTCTTGACCTTCCCAGTCACTACTAACCACTTACCGTCCCTCTCTACATTGCGGGCATCGGCATGGGATTGGGCCACGCCGGAGTATCCGGGTTGTCTGTCGGCTGCGGCTCTGGAAAACCGGGGGTGTCCGGATTCACGGGCGGGTCGGTCATCGGGCCGAGGTCGTCGCCACCGGGCAGACGCTCTGGGCGGGGCATGGGCGTGTCGGTCGGTTCAGTGGCCGGGGCAGGCGGGCGGTCATAGGGGCCAGTCATGGGAATGCCTCCTTCTGGAATAGGGCTTGTTGAATGGCCCCAAGTGTGCGCCGCACCCATCCCGTTCGGGCAAGAGGGGCGTGAAGAGGCCTTGATGCCCCGTCAGATTCCCCGCCGACTGCTGCCCAAATGTGAGCTGGGCTGCTAGGCTGCGGGCCTGTCAATCAAGCAATTCTGTGCATCAAGCAAATCGCAGCACGCACCGCACGCACTGTCTGCCGGAGGAATACGCCCATGTCTACTGTTATGTCGAGTACGCCTCAATTTATTCTGGCTCTGGATCAGGGCACCACGTCCAGCCGCGCCATCGTGTTTGACCGGGCGGGAGCCGTGGTGGCCGCCGCGCAAAAGGAATTCACACAGTTTTTTCCTCAGCCGGGGTGGGTGGAACACGACGCGCAGGAGATCTGGGGCACGCAGGTGGGCGTGGCGCAGGAAGCCCTGACGCGGGCGGGATTGCGGGCGGCAGACGTGGCGGCCATTGGCATCACGAATCAGCGCGAAACGGTGGTGGTCTGGGAGCGGGCGTCGGGGCGGCCCATTCACCGGGCCATCGTGTGGCAAGACCGCCGCACCGCGCCCCTCTGCGACGCTTTGCGGGCGGCGGGCCATGAGGCTACGTTTCAGGCCAAAACCGGGCTGGTGCTGGACGCCTACTTTTCCGGCACCAAAGTCGCGTGGCTGCTAGACCATGTGCCGGGGGCACGCGAACAGGCCGAACGCGGCGAACTGGCCTTCGGCACGATGGATTCCTGGCTGACCTATAACCTCACGGGCGGAGAGTTGCACATCACCGATGCCAGCAATGCCAGCCGCACGCTGCTGTTCAACATTCATACCGGAAACTGGGACGAAGAACTACTGACCCTGCTGAACGTCCCCCGCGCCGTGCTGCCGCAGGTGCGGGCCAGTTCCGAGGTGTACGGTGAAACGGCGGAAGGGCTGCTGGGAGCGCGGGTGCCGATTGCGGGCATCGCCGGAGATCAGCAGGCCGCTACCTTCGGACAAGCCTGCCTGAAGCGGGGCATGGCTAAAAATACGTATGGCACGGGCTGCTTCCTGCTGATGAATACGGCGGGCGAGGCCGTGACCAGCCAGCACCGCCTGCTGACCACGGTGGCCTGGCGCCTGGGCCAGCAGCTCACCTACGCCCTGGAAGGCAGCGTGTTTACCGCCGGGGCCACCGTGCAGTGGCTCCGCGACGGCCTGGGCATCATCCGCGAAAGTGGCGACGTGGAGGCGTTGGCGGCCAGCGTAGAAAGCAGCGGCGGGGTGACGTTGGTTCCGGCGTTTGCTGGTCTGGGTGCGCCCCACTGGGATCCGCATGCACGCGGAACGATGCTGGGCCTGACGCGCGGAACCACAGCCGCTCACATTGCCCGCGCCGCCCTGGAAGGCGTGACCATGCAGGTGGCCGAGGTGCTGGCCGCCATGGAACAGGACGTGAGTAACCAGGGAAGTCCGGCCCTGTCCGAACTGCGCGTAGACGGCGGCGGCAGCCGAAACGACCTGATGATGCAGCTTCAGGCCGACATCGTGGGTGTGCCTGTGGTGCGGCCCAGAATCACCGAAACCACGGCGCTGGGCGCGGCTTATCTGGCCGGATTGGCGGTGGGCTACTGGCAGGATGCGGGCGAAATTGCGGCGCAGTGGCAGGAAGACCGCACCTTCGAGCCGCGCACCACTGCCGACGAACGTGGGCAGCGCATGGAACGCTGGAGCCGGGCTGTGTTACGCGCCAAAGACTGGGCGGAGCAGGACGTTTTGCCAGCCGACGAGGGCGCAGAATGACGCACATGCCTTCTGCGTCTACCGATCCGCGTACCGCCGTCCTGCAAGCCGCCACAGCCCCCGCCCAGTGGGACATTCTGGTCATCGGCGGGGGCGCGTCAGGATTAGGCACCGCCGTGGAAGCGGCCACACGCGGCCACAGCGTGCTGCTGCTGGAAGCCCACGATTACGCCAAGGGCACCAGCAGCCGCAGCACCAAGCTGGTTCACGGCGGCGTGCGCTATCTGGCTCAGGGCAACGTGTCGCTGGTGCGTGAGGCCCTGCGCGAACGCGGTCTGCTGCGCCAGAATGCCCCCCATCTGGTGCGCGATCTGGGCTTCGTGGTTCCGGCCTACGACTGGTGGGCTGGCCCGTTTTACGGCATCGGCCTGAAGTTGTACGACGTGCTGGCGGGCAAACTGAACCTCGGCACCAGCAAAAACCTGACCCGTGAAGCGGCCCTCAAGCGCACGCCTACCCTGCAACCCGAAGGTCTGATGGGCGGCATCCTGTACTTCGACGGTCAATTTGACGACGCACGGCTGGCGATCACGCTGCTGCGAACCCTGCAAGATCACGGCGGCGTGGCGCTGAATCATGCCCCGGTCACGGGTCTGCTCAAGGACGGCACCAAGGTTGTCGGGGCACGCTTCCGAAACAGTGAGACGGGGCAGGAACATGAGGTGCGGGCCAAAGCGGTGGTGAATGCCACGGGTGTCTGGGTCGACGAAATCCGGCGCATGGACACGCCCGACGCGCCCGATATGCTCTCTCCCAGTCAGGGCGTGCATGTGGTGGTCGACCGCAAATTCCTGCCCGGAGACAGCGCCATCATGATTCCGCGCACCGATGACGGACGGGTGCTGTTCGCGGTGCCCTGGCACGACCATGTGGTCATCGGCACCACCGATACTGCCGTCCCCAGCGCCAGCTTTGAGCCGAGGGCCTTGGCCGACGAGGTGGAATTCATCCTGAATACGGCGGGCCGCTACCTCTCGCCCGCGCCCACCCGCGCCGATGTCCGTAGTGTGTACGCGGGCCTGCGTCCGTTGGTCAAGCCCGAAGGTGGGGCCGATACCAAAGCCATCAGCCGCGATCACATCATCCGGATTTCTGAAGGCGGTCTGATCACCCTGACGGGCGGCAAATGGACGACCTACCGCCGCATGGGCGAGGACACCGTGAGCCGCGCCGAGCATCTGGCGGGCCTGCCCGAACGCCTGACGCTGACGCCCAAGCTGAAACTGCACGG
>JAQBPF010000126.1 GCA_028287665.1 Deinococcus sp.
TTCAGGTAATATTCGGCGCTGCGGTCTCCGGGTTCCACGAACACCAACACCGCGCCCGACGCCAAACCCCCTTCCACCGCTCTGTCCATCACCTCACCCAATTTGCCCGTGCGGTAAAAGGCCACGCCGTCCTGCACGTAATAGATAGGCACGCCCTGAGAGGAGTGGTAGCCGTGCGGCGTGTACACGATGGCGCGGCGCGTGCCAGGAAACACCGTGCCTTCCCAGGTCAGGCGGTGCGCGGTGCCCTTTTTTGTGGCTTCGGGCGCGGCCCACAGCGGGTGCTGCGCGTACTGGCCCACCACCACCGCACGCGGGTAGGGCCACCAGGGATTCAGCGACTTCTGGGCGTTGTCGGGGTCGGCAAAGGGCTTACCCGCCTCGTCCAGCCACGCGTATTCCACCCACGCGCCACGCGGCAGGCTCAGGGTCATGGCCCCGCCCGCCACCACCGGCAGCGCGGGGCGTTTGCGCCAATCGGTAAAGTCGCCCACCAGTGCCGCTGCCCCCGCCGGAGCCGAAAAAGTGACCTGAGAACCTGCTACAGAAACAGCCATAAGGGGAAGTTTAGCGGGTGTATGGGAGCGGGCAAAGCTGGAAGTCCAGAAAAGCCAATTCTGTTTTGATTACCGTTGTTTGCGTAAAAGAACGGACATCCAGGCAACATTGATGAGGCTCAGCAAGAGCGCAAGCATAAACGGTAGGTTTGGTAATGATGTGCCCGATTGTGAAACGTAGCTGAAATTGATAGATATGAGATTAATATCTACGTAAGAAATGAGGCCAGAGCCATCGCTTTGTATGTCTGTATTGATACCAGCGGAGAGATAAGAGGTGTAGTAGAGGTATGCGAAGGCCATCAGTAGTAGCAAATAAATTATATTAAATGTGATTATAACTTTGATATCTTCCTCCACTTGAAGCCAATTTGATTTAGCTCAGCGAATCTTAGAAGGCCAGAGCGCATTCTTTCAAACCTTCACCGAATCCTATACGTCACCCCGAACCTGAGCCTCGTACTTTCGGGATTGTTCTGCACGCCCACGCTCACGCTGGCGCGGTCATTCACGTTGTAGGCGGCGCTGAAGCTGGGGCGCACGCTCTGCAGGTCCAGCCCGTTCAGAGGCGTGCTGACCTTGAAGGTGAATTGCTTGTTGGGTGTGGAATAGGTGGCGTCGATCAGGCCCGCGCCCGTCAGGTCGATCTGGTATTGCAGGTACAGATTGCGCGTCAGGTACGATCCCAGCGTGATGGTCGCGCCCAGGCTGCCGTCTGCCGTAGACAGGTTGGGCGTCAGGCGGAACACGTCCAGGCCCAGAGCGCGGGCCACGTTGCGCTCTATTTCGCCCAGCACAAAAATATTCAGTGCCGTTTGCAGGGCGCTGGCCCCCAGCGCGGTCAGGTTGCCGGGCAGCGTTTCCAGGTTGGGCACGCCCGTAGCCACCAACGCGTACAACTGCGCTTCGCTGTAGGGCTGCGTGGTCACCGGGTCGGCGCATTCGCCGCTGCCGCCCGAACCCCCGGCGCTGGCGGTGGTCGTGCAGCGGAGGGTGGTGGTCAGGTCCAGGGTGCTGGCTCCACTGGCCAGGGTGCGGAATTCGCCCTTCACGTCCAGCGTCACGGGCACGCGCTGTCCGGTGGTACTGGCCTGCACCACGCCGCCCGCCACAATCGCAAAGGTCGGAAAGAGGCTCTGACCGGTAAAGCTGACCAGGCCGCTCTGGATGGCAAATTCATTTTCGCGCAGGAAGATGCTGCCGCGCTGAGAAGTGATATCGCCTGTGATGCGCGGCTGCGCGCCTGTACCGGACACCACCAGAGCGCCGCCAAATTCAGCGCGGGCCAGAGCTTCATCTACCCGGATGCCGTTGGGAGCGCGCACCGGAATGTCTTCCAACACCAGGCGCTGCAAGAAGGGCCGGGCGGGTGCCGGGGCGTTGGGGTCGCGGTCTGGCTCGGGGAAGGTGGAATAGATCTCGGGCAGAGGTGTGGCGTAGCTGTCGGTGGTGCGCCCACTGCCGCCGCTGCCGTCGTCGGTGGTGGTCTGGCCCGGTGCCGGAATGGTCGTGGTGGCCCCCACACGTCCCAGTGTCAGGCGCAGGA
The DNA here is from genome assembly GCA_028287665.1 of Deinococcus sp. Taxonomy (GTDB): domain Bacteria; phylum Deinococcota; class Deinococci; order Deinococcales; family Deinococcaceae; genus Deinococcus. Next base: position 2,104 of record JAQBPF010000126.1, read on the forward strand.
AATCGGCGGCCCCACTGACCCGGATCAGGCTGCCGTCATCAACCGCCCGCAGATCGGCGTTCAGGGCGCTTTCGCGGGCATAGACCACGGCCAGCGGCAGGTTGTAATTGCGGGCGGCCAGCGTCAGGTCCCAGCGCGGCGCAATCTGTCCGGTCAGGCTCAGGGTTCCGGCTCCGGTTACGGGGTTGGTGCTGCGGCTCTGGGCGTCCAGTGTCCAGCCCGTGGTGGTTGCCTGGGCCAGCGTCACGGTGGTATTGGGCAGCGCTCCCAGGGCCTGCGGGGCCAGCAGTCCTTCAAAGCGCACGCGGGTCTGGCTGAGGTCGCCCAGGGTCAGCTGGCCGCTGGCGTTCAGGGTGCCGTTGCTGCCCACCACGCCGCCCGTCAGTACGCGCCCGGTGGCCGTAAATGCGCCCGAATCCGGCAGATCGCCCGACAGGGTGGGCACTTGCAGGCTCAGGCCCGCCAACGTACCGCTCAGGTTGCTGGCCCGCAGCTGGCCACGCGGGCGGTCGTAGGTTCCGGCCACCGTCAGGGTCAGGGTTCCCTTCAGGCTGGGGTCAAGGTCAGCAATGGCGGGCACCAGCACCAGCACCGGGGTAAAGGTGGTGTTGGTAAATTGCGCGGTCAGGCCCACGTTCGAGCGGCTGAAGGCCCCGCGCACGTCCCAGGTTCCGGCTCCGGCCAGCTGGATGTTCACGTTCCGCAGTTCCCGCGCCGCGTAATCCAGCGTGCCCGATCCCAGCAGTGTTTCGGTGACTTTGTTCGCGCCTTCGCCGCTGCTGGCGCTCACGCGAATTCGTTCGGCCACCACGGTGGCGTTGCCGGCCAAGGGGTCGGCCACCGGAACCCGGAAACGGGCCACTCCGGTCACGATGCCTTCACCGGGGCTGTTGCCCACCAGTGCGCCCACGATTGCGCCCACGGGGAAGGCCTTCAGGGTGGCTTGTCCGAACAGTTCGCCGCCGCTGAGGCCGCCAAACAGGTCAGATTCTCCCAGGAAGCCGCGAATCCGCCAGTCGCCGCCCACCTGGGTTCCTTCCAGACGGGCAGGCAAAGTCTTTGGCCCCAGCGTCAGGCCCGCACTGCGAATCACGAAGGTACCGCCGCCGTCGTTGATGTTGGCCTCGCCGCTGACCCGTCCGGACAGGGCGGGTGCAATCGCCAGTTCTTTCAGCTCCACGGCGTCCAGTGTGGCCCGCAGGTTGTAGCCCTGTCCGGTGGGCTGGACGGCCAGCACCTTGCTGAGCGCGGGCAGCACGTCGGCCAGCCCACCCGAGCCGATCACGCGGGCCTCTCCCATCTCATTGGCGGCGGTCAGGTTGGTGTTGAAGGTCTGGCCGCCCAGCGCCAGCGTGCCGTCTACCCGCAGGCTCTGCCCCGCCCCCGACACCGGAAAGCGCGTGACCGTGACGTTGCCGGTCAGGCCCGCCGCATCTGCGCCCACGTTCAGGGCCAGCGTGCCGCCGTTTTGCGCCAGCGATCCGTTCAGGCGGCCTGTCCAGGTGGTGCCGGTCTGCTGTGCGTTCAGGATCAGGGTTCCGGCGGGCAGGGTGGCGCTGGCCTGCACCGTGGGCCGCCCTGCAATCAGATTCACGGTGGCCTGCAAGTCGCCGTTCACCTTCAGGCCCAGGTAGGGCAGCTCATAATCGGTGGTCACGTCCTGAATGTTCAGCGTCAGTTGGCCGTTACGGGTGCCGGTGTTGATGTCGCCCTGCGCGGTCACGCGGCCCGTCAGGGCAGTCCCGACTGTCCCTGTTGTGCCGGTCGCTCCCAGCCTGATGCCCAGGCGCGAGAGGTCCAGGCCCGGCAGGTCGGCCCGCACGGTCTGGTCTGTCCAGGTGACTCGGCCTGCTTTGAGGCCGTCACTGATGTTCAGGTCGGCGGCCCTCAGGCTGGCTGTGCCGCTGGCCCGCCATTCGCCCCGGCGCACGCTCAGCAGCAGGTTGGGATCGGCCAGGGGGCCGGAAGGCGTCAGGCTCAGGCTGAGTTCGGGGCGGGTCAGGCTGGTGGCTCCCAGCCACTTCCACTGCCCTGCCGCATCGGGCCGAAGCTCTACGGCTCCGCTGGCGGTGGCTCCGGGGCCATCCACGAGGCGTACCTGCACGCCCGTGCTGCTGGCCACAATCTTCGCGCCTGCGCCCAGCAGTCCCGCGTCTCCGGTGGCCAGAGGATGAGCCAAGGGGCCGCTGAGGGTCAGGTTGGCGGGTTGGGTCAGCACTCCGGCGGGGCCACCGCTCAGACGGGCGGTGCCGTGCCAGCCGGTAAAGGGGTCGGCGTCCAGATTCAGCGCCGCCGTCAGGCCCTGCGCGGCCAGTTGGCCGTCCAGCGAGAGGGCGCGGGCGCGGTAGGTGGCCTTCAGAGTGCCGTCCAGTGCGCCGCTGCTGACCAGATTCACGTCGGCGGTTCCGTTCAGCGTCGCCGTGCCGCTGGCTTTCACGGTGGCCCCAGCAACCGAGGCGGTGAGGCCCGTCAGATTGACAGTTTGCCCGCTCAATGTGGCAACTGTGGCCTCTGCCTGGGCCAGGGTGCCCCTCAGGTTGGCGAGCGTGCCCGTGATGCTTCCGGTGGTATCGGCCAGCGTGACTCCGCTCAGGGCCGCGTTGCGGGTGGTAACGCTGGCCGCCACTGTGGGCTCGGTCAGGGTGCCGCCCAACGTCACGTCAGCAGTGGCCGCGCCCGTACCGCCTACCAGTGGCAATGGGGTCAGGCGCAGCGTGCCTGCCAGTGCCGGAATCAGGCCCTGTGTGCGGGTCAGTGTGACGCTTCCGCTCCCCAGTTCGCCGCCGCTGAGGGCATATCCGCCGCGTCCGTCTCCGGTCAGGTTGATGGGCTGCGGGAGGCCGCCCACGCTGGCGGTGGCCGTGCCAGTCAGCGCGGGCCACACGCCGTTCAGGTCCAACTTGGCCCTGTTCGTGCCGCTGGTAACGCTGCCGTAGACCCGTGCCCGCAAGCTTTCCAGAGCTGTTGCCCCAGCCGTCAGATTCAGGCCTGAGGTTTCGGCGTACAGCGTGCCGGAGGCGTTGCCTTTGAGATCGGCCCGCGCATTGGCCCGCAGGCCCAGCGCCCGGCCCGACAGAATCACGCGGGCGTCAAAGGCGTCGGCCACTGTATTCACCTGGCCCGATACCGCCGGATTGGTCAGGTCGCCGCTCAGGTTCAGCGCCGCGCCCAGCACCCCTGCGCCGAGTGTGCGGGCGTCTATGTCCCGCGCCGTCACGCGCACGCCCGCAGGCAACTGACCCCGCGCCTGCAAGACCCCGCCGCGCAAGCTGCCGTCCAGCGCCGCTTCCAGCACATTCTGGCCGCCCGGTTGCCACACATAAGAGGCGCTGCCGTACAGGCTGAAAGGCCCGATGCCGCTGCCCTTGATGCCGCCCTGCTCGCCCTTCAGCGCCAGATTTCGCAGCGTGACTTTGGAGGGTCCGCCTGCCAGGGTTCCGGCTGCCGTCACTGCGCCGCCAAAGGTCAGGGCGTCCATCTTCAGATCCACGGGCAACAGCCGCGCCAGTCGCAGCGGTTCGGCCCGCAGGGTCAGGTCGTACTTGCCGCCTGCCAGCACCGCGCCGCCCGACACGCGCTCTCCCGCCAGCCGCACCGAAATGTCTCCAGCACGGTAGGTGGCTCCCAGATCGCCCGTGAGTTCGCCTGCACTGTCCTGCACCCGGCCTGCAAACTGCGCGGCCAGCTTGTTCCAGGTGCCGCCGCTCAGCGTGGCCTGTCCGGTCAGGGCCAGTTGTCCGGCGCGGCCCCACAGGGCGCCCACATCCAGCGAGGCCAGATTCAGCGTGCCGCCGGGCTGGAAGGGCAGATCGGCGGGCAGGGTTCCGGTGACGCGGGCCGTTTGGGGCTGCCCATTGAAGGGGGTACGCAGCGTGGCGGCCAGGCTCAGCGGGCCAGCGCCATTCAGAGTGGCGTTCAGGTCGTTGTTTTCACCCAGTGTGCCACGCGCCTGCAAGCTGCCCAGCCAGCCCCGGCGGGCATTCCAGCCGGTTGCGCCGTTCAGGGCCACGCGCAGGCCGTCCGCGCCTATATAGCTGGTGTTCAGCGCCAGACGCGAATCCAGCAGGCCGCCCGGTACAGTCTGGCCCTGCACTCTGGCTCCCAGTTGCCCGCGCACAAATCCGGCCAGGGGTTCGCCCACAAACGTCAGGCGGTAATCCTGGCCCAGCAGGCGGGCGGTGACGCGGCTGCCGCCTGCCTGAAGTCCGCTGGGTGCGTTTTGCAGCTTGCCCTGCGCGTTCACATCCGGCTTGGAGAGGCTGCCCGTGGCCTGCACTGTGTAGGTTCCCGGCAGGTAGTCGTTCAGCGTGGCTTTGGCACTCAGGTCCAGGGTGGGAAACACTGGCCCGCTGGCCCGCACGCTGACCAGATCAGGCAGCGTGGCGACGGCGCCCGCCAGTCGCAGCACGCCGCCCCGGTAGCTGGCCGGAGCTGTAAAGCGCACGCCCGCCGCCTCACCCAGCGCGTTCAGGGTCAGGTTGTCCAGCGTGCCGCCGATGGTGGCGCTCAGGTGGCCCGCCGTGCCGCCCGAACCATTGGTGGCCGTCAGCGTCCGCAGGTCAGGCACATTCAGGCTGCCCGCTGTCGTCCACTTCCCGGCGCTCTGCTTCAGCGTCACGTTCACTGCCGCGCCCGACACGGTTGCGGCCACCTGTGCCGAAGCTGCGTTGGTCGTCAGGTTGCTGGCACTGGCATTCAGGTTCAGCGTTCGGCCCTGATAGAGGCCCGCTGCCCGCAGGTTCAGCGTCTGGGCGGCGCTTCCGGTGAGGGTGCCCTGCACGCCGTCTACGTTCAGCACGGCGTCGGCCTGAGGATAGAGGGAACCGCGTACCCGCACATCCAGGCCCGCCAGTGTGCTGGTCAGGTCTGCGTCCACCTGTCCGCGCTGCACGGTCACTGCGCCCACGGCCCGCTGACCCTGCAGGGCCAGATTGACCTGCGCCCGCCCACTGGCCTCTCCAAAGTCCAATTTGGGCACGGTCAGGCTGGCGCTGAGGCTCCCCGTCACGCCGCTGAGCAGGGGTTGCAGGGCGCGGGCGTCCAGCACGGCTCCGTCGATGTTCAAGTCACGCCCGTCGTACCGGACTGGAATCCGCGAACCGGGATGGGTCAGCGTGCCCGAGGCCGTCACGTTTCCCTTCCAGTTGACCTTTGCCGCAAGCCCAAGCGGTTGGCCTACATAACGGGTGCCTTCGGTGGTCAGGACCGCTCCGGTGGCCGAAATCTGTGCGATCAACCTTCCAGCCACGAACTCCTTCCGCACGGCTTCTGGCAGGAAGGGTAGGGCAGGGGAGAGGCTGGCGCTGAGGGTGCCGCCGATGGTGGGCAGCACAGTCACGCGGCCTGCGACGGGGCCGGACGGAACAGCCACCAGTTGCGGCCCCTTGCCTTCCAGGCGCAGTTGTCCGGGCGTGGTGCCGAAGCTGTAGCTCAGATTCGCCGCGCCGTTCCACTGGCCGCCCGCATAGTTCAGACCGCCCACGTTCACACTCGCCGTGCTTACCGAAGCCGTCAGGGGCAACACCTGAGCCGGAAGGCTGACGCGGGCCTGAGCCGGGCCGAAGGTCTGGGCGTTCAGGCGCACCGTTCCGCGCAAATCCGACACGCTGCCGGTGGCGCTGGCCGTCAGGTAGGGCCCACTGACCCGCAGATTCAGGCCAGACAGGATGCCGGAAGCGAGGGTGCCGCTGGCGCTGATGCTCTGGCCTGCCACCTTGCCCCCCAACTGAATCTGGCCCCTGCGGGTGAGGTCGGTCGCGCGGGCGGTCAGGTCGATGGTTTGGCCCTGAAAGTCGCCCACAGCGTTCAGGTTGAGAGTGCGGTCAGCGCTTCCGGTCAGGGTGACACGCACGCCGTCCACGTTCAGCACGGCGTCGTCTTGCGGATAGAGTGGCCCGCGCACCCTCAGATTCAAGCCCGCCAA
>JAQBPF010000489.1 GCA_028287665.1 Deinococcus sp.
TTGGTGGGTTCCAGTCGGGCGTCCTTGGCCGAGGTCGCGGAGTACTGCGTATTGGGCTGCATTCCCTTGTAGGCGGCGCTGGCCTGCGTGGGCAGATACGATGGAATGTGCCCGCCGCCTGCCCAGGTGTTGCCGCCCTGCTTGTTCACGTAGCTGATAAAGGTCATGACGGCCTTCAGTTTTGCGGGACTCAGGGGAGTCTTGCTGTTGTTGGGAATGGCCAGCATGTGCGAATCGGCCCAGGTGCTGCTGTTGCTGCCGTACAGCGCTGGGAAGCTCATGATGCCGTAGTCGAATTTAATCTGATTCTTGGCCTTGGCATCGACCATCGTGGGCACTTCCCAGTTGCCGTTGAACATCATGGCGGTGCGCCCTGCCGTAAAGAGGGCCACGCCTGCGGGGTAGGCGACATTTTTGGTGAGCAGGCCTTCCTTGCTCCAGTCGGCCATGATCTGCAGGGCGGCGCGGCCTTTGGTGTCGAGGTCGGTCAACGAGAGTTTGCCGTCCTTGACCATCGTGCCGCCCTGCTGAAGGAACAGGCTGTACCACAGCCGCCAGACCGAGGCCGAATCCTGATTGCTGCTGAGGGCAATGGGGGTCACGCCCGTTTTGGTCTTGATGGCCTGCAGCGTCTTGGTCAGGTCGGCGATGCTCTTCATGGGAAGCAGCTTGCCGTTTGCGCCCAGCACGCCCGCTTTTTTCAGCAGGTCCTTGTTGTAGTACACCACGAAGGTATGTGTGTCCAGAGGAATGCCGTACAGGCCGCTGGTTCCCGCATTCTTGGCGTCGGTGTTCAGGGTCGCCACCAGATTTTGCTGAAAGTCGCTGGTCTTCAGGCCGCCCAGGGCCAGATCCGCCGTGCTGAAAGGCCGCAGATCCTTTCTCTGCAGTCCGGCAGGCGCCGCCGAGAGGTGGTAGGTCATCACGTCGGGCGTCTGGCCGGAAATGACGGCGGTGTGCACCTTGGTGTAAAACGGGTTGCCCCAGGTCTGGGTGGTGCGCTGAACCTTGATGTCGCTCTGAGACGCGTTAAAGTTGTCCACGATCTGCTTCATGCGGGCACCGTCTCCACCCCCGAAGAAATCCCAGAAGACCACGTTGGTCTGAGCATGAGCAGCGCTGGTGAGGGCCAAACCAAGGGCGAGCAATGGGGATAAACGCATAACTTCCTCCAGAAGGGTGTGCCGCACAGGCACACAGGATGAGAGGGAGCCGCACAGACGCGGCCAGAACAGCTTATTTGGATATGTGAACGATCACATCTTAAGGAGAACGGGGCCACAATGTCAAGCCCACGCTCTCCCGATCAGGGCAGGGGATGCTGTGACAGCAGGGTCGTGAACGAGAGCGGAGGCAGCAAAAAGGTGGCCTGAGCGCCGTCCAGTCTGGGCGGAGCGATGGTCTGGGCGGTCACAGCGTCTGGAGCCTCAAAGGAATTGCCCGCCAGAGGATCGGCGCCGCTCATCTGCCAGGCCTGCGTAATGGCCTGTGGAGCGCCGTTTTCCCAGGTCACGGTGACCTGCAGGGCCTCGGTTTGCGAGCGGTTGACCAGAAAGGTCGCGCCCTGTCCGGTGGCCTCGTCAAAGCTGGCCGACACGTCCAACTGACTCACGCCGCCGTAGCGCTGGGTACCGCGTATGGGCGCACGCACCAGCGCGTCCAGGGCGTGTCCAGAGGCATGGGTGCTGAACAGGGTCAGCGGGTAGAAAATGGTCTGGCGGAACATGGCGTCCCGGCGGGTCATCAGCGGCGCGATCACGTTCACAATCTGGGCGATACAGGCGATCTTGACCACGTCGGCCTTGTTCAGGAAGGTATTGAGCCATGTCGCCACCACCAGCGCGTCCTCGAGGTTGTATTCCTCCTCCAGGATATGCGGGGCTTCGCTCCAGTCGCCGTCACCGCCTTTGGCGCGGTACCACACGTTCCACTCGTCCCAGCACAGGTGCACGTCCCGCTTGGAGCGGTTCTTGGCCTTGGCGACCCGGATGGCGGCGGCCAGCGTATCGGCGTGCTCGGCAAAGTGAATGCTGCTGGCGAGGTAAGAATCGGTGTCCAGCGGCAGGCGCTCGGTATTGGAGATGGTCGGGTAAGGATTGGCCGCGTAGTGGTGCATCGAAAAGTAATCGATCTGGTCGTAGGCGTGGTTCAGCACGGTCATGTCCCAATCGGGGTAACCGGGCATAGAGGTGGCAGATGAACCGCAGGCAAGGGTCTTGATGCTGGGGTCCATCCAGCGCATCAGTTTGGAGGCCTGCACCGCTTTTTCGGCGTAGGTGGCGGCGTCCATCTGCCCGATCTGCCAGGGGCCGTCCATCTCGTTGCCCAGGCACCAGTACTTCACGCCGTAGGGTTCCTGCTGTCCGTTGGCGGCCCGCAGATCGCTGTACAGCGTGCCTGTGGGCAGGTTCATGTACTCCACGAGGTCGGCGGCGTCCTGGATGCTGCCCGTGCCGAGGTTCACCGCCCACATGGGTTCGGTGCCCAGATCGCGGGCAAAGTCCATAAACTCGTGCGGCCCGAACTGATTGGTTTCGATGGAGCGCCACGCCAGAGCACGGCGGCGGGGACGGTCGGCTTTGGGGCCAATCCCGTCGGTCCAGCGGTAGCCTGATACAAAGTTGCCGCCCGGATAACGCATGATGCGGTAATTGGTTTCGCGCAGGGCCGCCATCACGTCCGTCCGCAGGCCGCGCTCATCGGCCAGGGGCGATTCGGGATCATAGATGCCCTCGTAGATGCAGCGGCCCATGTGCTCGGCAAAACCGCCGAAAATCAGAGGGGAAATCTCGCCGACGGTGCGGCCAGTATGAAGGGCCACGCTGGCCTGAGCGGGCGCTGCAGAGGGGTCAGTCTGGAAGTGCGTCAAGAGAATCCGGTCCTTTCCGGGCCACTGAGAAAGAAGGCCACGGCATAAAGCGCTGCACCTACACGCGGTAGGGCAGGAAGAACACCCGCCCAGAGCGGGCGGAGAGAGCAGCAACAGACGCCCTCAGCATACAATGTGATCGTTCACAGTCAAGAGGCCCCCGCCCGATTGCCCAGCGGAAAGCAAAGCAGCGCCAACGTTCCATCCCTCAACGTCATTCAAGAGAATGGGCCAGGAGCATAGGCAGATCGGTTCCTCTGTTGATGAGCTTAAGGGAGTAATCAAATCAGACTGCTGTGCTTCAAGTGGTCCGCATTGCCCTGAAACGCTCCTGTTGCGTCTCATTTACTGTTGACTATCCGACGCTGGAATCCGGTTGGCACTTTCTGGTCGAGCTTTATAGAGAATGGCGGCAAAATAAATATCCTGTGGCCTAAAAGTAAACGAACCTCAATCTCTTCTCAGCGTTAGCTGTGGAAAGCGGTGCCACCATTCACGCAAGACGTCTTCACCCTCAAGGAGCGAATCATGACCCACTTACACCGACTTTCGGAGATTTCCAGCCAACACAGCGC
>JAQBPF010000146.1 GCA_028287665.1 Deinococcus sp.
CGTTGCGTCAGCAACGGGGGGTTTACACGCGGTGTTGCTCTCCCTCTCAGTCCACCTTCATGGTCATGATGCTGGCCCCGGCGTCCACGTACACGGTCTGTCCGGTCATGCCGCTGCCCAGGTCCGACAGCAGGAAGAGGGCCAGTTTGCCCACCTCTTCGGGGGTGGCGTTGCGGCCCAGCGGCGCGGCGGCAGCGGCCTTTTCGTACATGGCCCCAAAGCCCGGAATGGAGCGGGCGGCAATGGTTCTCATCGGCCCTGCGCTGATGGTATTGACGCGCACGCCTGCCGCGCCCATCTCGGAGGCGAGGTAGCGGGTGGCGGCCTCCAGCGCAGCTTTGGCCACACCCATCACGTTGTATTTGGGCACCACCTGCTGAGAAGCGTGGTAGGTCAGGCTGACGATGCTGCCGCCTGCATTCAGCAGCGGTTCGGCGTGGCGGGCTGTGGAGACCAACGTGTAGGCGCTGACGCTGAGGGCGGTGTTCCAGTCTTCGGGTGTGGTATCCACGAACCGGCCATCCATCGCGCTGCGGGGGGCAAAGCCGATGGAATGCACCAGCATGTCCAGCGTGCCGAATTCAGCCTTCACACGGGCAAACAGGGCCGTCAGGTCTTCCTCGCTGGTGGCGTCGGCCTGCTGTGTCCACACGCCTTCACGCCCGGCCAGCAGCTTGTCCAGTTCTCCCTTCAGGCGCTCGCCCTGATAGGAAAACCCCACGCGGCACCCGGCGGCCAGCAGTTGCTCGGCAATGGCCCAGCCGAGGCTGCGGGCGTTGGCGACACCCATCACGAGGGCGGTTTTGCTGGACAGATCGACGCTGATACTCATAAAAGCGACTGTAGCAGTGTGTGGGGGCAGGCTGCTGAAGTGGGTACAGAGTTTAAAAGGGCCGGAGGTGCAGTTTGACCGCGTTGATCGTGTGGGCTTTGGGTTCCCTGACCCTGGGTTGGCAATCTTCGCAGCAGAGGGGGGAGTGAGCAGCGCGAATGCCCTTCTCAGACCCTTGTCCCCTCTCTTCCCGTCCAAGTTCTGTCAGAGCAGATGCGTAGGCTGGGGGCATGATGCTTAAGCGGTGGGTGTTGGCGGCAGCTCTGGCTGCGGGGGCAGTGGGAATGGCACAGGCAGAGCCGCTGAGGGTGGGGGCAACGTATGCCGCTGGAGCCACCATAGAAGCGCCCGCGCTGGGGGTGCAGCTTCAGGTGCCGCCCGGGTTCCGCGCCCAGTTGGTGCCTAGCGAAGACGCGCCGGGGGTGGCCGTGTTGCTGATCCGAACGGCGGGCACGGGCAGCATTCAACTCAGTGTCTTGCCCGCCGCGCCTGCCGGAGCATTGGCCGCTGCCTTTCCTGCCCGTGTGCGTGCGGGGCAAACCGAGGCCACGTTGGTCAGTTCTGCGCTGTCTGGAAGCGTGCAGACCGGGCACTACAGCCTGCCCAATGTGGCCCTGAGCCGCGCCGCAACCTTGCTGCCCAACGGCACCCGCATCATGGCAACCCTGGCGCATCCGGCAGGGCAGGAAGCCCGCATTCTGGAGACCCTGAAAGCCGTGCTGGGGTTGGTGAGGCCCACACTGCCCGCGCCCACGCTGCCCAAACTGTGGCAAGAGCGCCTGAAGGTGGCCCAGAACAGTTCCTTCGTCACGGCGGGGCGCGACAAGGACTTCGCTTTCTTCGGCCTGTGCGCCAACGGCAACTTTGCGATGACCACCGCCGAAAACTCGTTTGCCAACGGGGTCGTGGGGCAGGTGGCCCTGACCGCCCTCAGCGACACGGAGGCGGCCCTGAAGCTCAGTCAGGAGGGCGGCCCGACCACGCTGGCCCGCGTGCAGTGGGGTTCCAGTGAAGGGGGCCGCACCCGCATGAACTTGGAACTTTATCTGTCTGCGCCCTACAACGGAAGGTTGGAACTCCATACCGCAGACCGCCTTGCCGAACAGGACGTGACGGTGGGCCTGCTGTGCCTGTGAAGAGGGTGAAGCCCCTGACGTTCTTAGCCCCTCAGACGCCCTTCACCCGTGCTTCGTCACCCCGTCCAGCGTCATCAGCGAGCCGTACAATTCCGGGCGGCGGTCTCTGAAAAAGCCCATGCCCGCGCGGAACTTGCGGGCTTCTTTCAGGTTCAGGGTGTGGGTCAGTGCGCCTTCTTCGGTGTCTCCCAGTTCGGCCACGATTTCGCCGGTGTAGTCGGCCAGAAAGGAATGCCCGTAATAGGTCTGGGTCAGGTCGCCCACGATTTCGGTGCCGATTCGGTTGGCGGCCCCCACATACGCCGAGTTGCTGACGGCGTGGCCCTGCATGGCCCGCTGCCACATGGAATGGTTGTTGGGGCTTTCCACGCCTTCGGGTTCGCTGCCGATGGCGGTGGGATACAGCAGGAAGTCAGCCCCACCCAGCATCAGGGCGCGGGCGGTTTCGGGATACCACTGATCCCAGCAGATGCCCACGCCGATGCGCCCAAACTGTGTGCCCCACACCTTAAATCCTGTGTCGCCGGGGTTGAAGTAATACTTTTCTTCGTAGCCGGGGCCGTCCGGAATATGGGTTTTGCGGTAGTTGCCCAGCAGCGTGCCGTCGGCGTCTATACACACCAGGCTGTTGTAGTGCGCCTGCCCCGCCCGCTCAAAGTAAGAGAGCGGCAGCACCACGCCCAGTTCCCGCGCCAGATTCTGAAAGCGCCCGATAAACGGGTGGCCTTCCAGCGGGTGCGCCAGCTCGAAGTATTCTTCGCGCTCCACCTGACAGAAATACAGGTTCTCGAACAGTTCGGGCAGCAAGATGACCCGTGCGCCCGCTTTGGCAGCGTCCCGCACATGGGCTTCGGCACGGGCCACGTTGTCTTCCAGTTGGTCGGTGACGTGCATCTGGATCACAGCCAGATTCAGGGTGTCGGCAGGACGAATCATGCATTCAGGCTACCCGACCCAGCCAGAGCCAGCAGTGATCAAGGTAGATTTCGCC
>JAQBPF010000157.1 GCA_028287665.1 Deinococcus sp.
TTTGCCGATGCCGTCGGAGCCGCGCCAGCCAAATAAGGACCAGCCAAATGAGAATCAAGCGGAGAGGGGTGGAGGCTGCGGCTTTCGCCCCCTCTCTGTTGTGCTGGACGGTACGGACCGGTCTAACAGTCAATGGGCTCAGCTACTGGGTCGGCGGAGCTTCTTCCGTGGCCCATTCTTCCTTGAGGACAGGAGCGGGAGGTCAGGCCAAAACCGTTCACAGGGCTTTAAACCTGAGACCCTCACACGCTTTTCTGTGTGACGCCAACTCTGCCGCTTCCCTGCACCCGCCGCCCAACCGCCCCCATCAGGTCATCCAACGTCCCGAATGAGCGCATTTCTGCGGCAGACAGCCACTCTTGCAGGGTGCCGTCTGGTTGGACCTCAAACGCGGCGGGCAGCGGCACTCCATGCAGCCCAAATTCGGCGCGGAGTTCGTCGCGGTGCAGAAAGCGGACAGTTGGCCCCAAACGGCGCACAAAATCTCGCCATTCGCGCTTCATTCCCAAGGGGCCATAGGTGACGGCACAGAGTTGGCACCCGTAGTCCTGCGGGCGCACCGTTTTGATCCAGAGGTCTTTCAGACCGTTCAGCACCCCGCCATCAGCGTTGTACACAAAGATCAGGGGGGCGGGCTGGGTCATCGGTACAGACTACGGGCGCCACCGCCAACAGACTGCGTGGATGCCCCAGATTGGCCGTCCCAGATTGGCCATCCCAGATTGGCCACCAACGTTGCTTTAACACAGGCCGGGTAAGGTGAATTCGGAAGGCAGTTGCACGCCCAAGGAGACCCCATGAACCAGCACCCGCACGTGAACCCCGCCCCTGAAGAAGACAACGATGATGAGATGGTCGGCACCCTGCTGAGCCGCCGGCGAGCGCTGAGGCTGCTGGGCTTTGGCGGCGGCGCGGTGGCGTTGGCCGCAGGCAGCGTACTGGCCCAGCGCACTCCACCCCCCGGTGGGCAGGGCATGGGCACAGGCGGCACCAGCGCAGGCACCAGCGGCGCAACCAGCCTGCCCGGCTGCGTGGTCCGCCCCGCCCAGACCGAAGGCCCCTATTTTATTGACGAGAAGCTGAACCGCAGCGATATTCGCAAAGATTCGAAGTCGGGCAAGGTCAGCGCAGGCCTTCCGCTCACGCTGGATTTCGTGGTGTCGAAGGTGACGGTGGGCAGTTGTACGCCGCGTCGCCGCGTGCTGATAGATGTTTGGCAGTGCGACGCGTCAGGTGTGTATTCGGACGTATCGGGCAACACGGACGATTTCCTGCGTGGCTCGCAGGTGACCAATGCTCAGGGCAAGGCCAGCTTTACCACCATCTACCCCGGCTGGTACACGGGCCGCGCCGTCCACATCCACTTCAAGTTGCGTCCACTGGACGCCAGCGGCAAGCCCACCGGAGAATTCACGTCGCAGCTCTTTTTTCCCGAAGCCGTAACCGACGCAGCGCACGCCGTCGCTCCCTATAAGAGCAAAGGCAAACGCAACACACTGAACAGCACGGACGGCATCTACCGCAACGGCGGCAGCCAACTGCTGCTGAATCTGACGGGCAATCCTCAGAAGGGCTACCGCGCTACGTTCGATGTGGGGCTGAACATCGGCTGAGGCCCCGTCACCGCAGCACCTTCACCACCGCCCGATCAAGCCCTCAGCGCACCCGAATCCCTTTGCTGGGCGGCTGCTTGCTGATCCACGCCACAAACCGCCGCACGTCTTCATGGGCCAGCAGCGCGTCTACCGATGAATATTCTCCGGCCAGCTCGGCATTGGTGAAGGTGCGGTGCAGGAACTTGTGGCAGGGCGGACAGAGCAGCACAGTCGGCAGGGCCTGGATTTTTACGCCCTGCCGACGCCCCTGTGATTTGGGAATCAGATGATGCTCGGTCAGGTGCGGTACGGCCCGCTCACACAGGCCGCAGCGGTCAGGATCGCGGGGCGGGGGCGGCCAATCGGGAACAGGCAGACGGCGGGCCATCAGGCGATCAGGCTAGGGCAGGCCCCCGCCCTCAGACTGAGGGACCGCTTTCAGTTGGACGGCGGTGCGAGCTGACCTTCCAGAGCCTCCAGCACCTCAGCGCGTGGATCGAGATTCAGGCGGATGGCCAGATCGCGGGCCAAGTTCAGGGCGGCGTGGCAGGCCTCACCCGCCGTTCCGCTGACGGTTTCATTCAGGGCAGCCAACAGGGCGGGCGGCAGGTCACGTTCAGCATCTTTGGCAGGTGACTGCCGTTGCGCCGCACCCACTGCCAACCGCCCCAACTGCAACAGGCCCCCGCGCACCCAGTTCAGCAGTTCCCAGGCCCGCAACGCCTCTCCGCGCACCGCAACGGCAGAGGCAAAGACCAGCCAATTCAGCGCATCATCCAGAACTGCCTGGGCAGCCGGGACCGTCGAGGCAAACGGCGGCTCAGACGACCCGGCCCTCAAAATGGCCGCCAACTGGCCGCCCTGATCCTTGATGAGCATCTGGGCCGGGTCGCCTCCTCCATTGGGCCAGCCGCGCACCTGCTCCAGCGCCGACACAGGTTCGATGTGCAGTTCTATCCGCAACAACTCGGGCGTCACGACATTGGGGGTGCCAAACGGGTTGACCACGGCCAAAGCGACCGGAGTGAGGCCACCCAGAAAGGCAAAGGCGTCTATGGTCTGGCCTGGACCGACAAAGGCGTAGTACTCCAGGTCGCTCCAGGCATCAGCGGCGGGTGAACCGTCGGCGCGGGTCTGGGTGCGGCTGCCATAAGCCAACGCGCACACCACGCGGTCATCGGCCCGCAGCGCCGCACGGACACGGCCATCCAGAATGTTCAGGGCATGCAGGCGGGCGGCAGAGTCCATGGCACCAGAGTAGTTGACCCACCCTTGGCCATCACCCAACACACCGCCCTGCTAGATAAAGGCCCGTCAGATGCTCAAAGTCGGCGCTCATGCACGGCAGGTAGCATAGGCACCATGCGTTTAGCCTCTCTGCCCTCCCGCGTTCCGGGCCTGCTGTTGTTGCCTGCCCTGCTTGTGTCTGTTGCTGCCAGCTCTGCCCTGGCCCAGACGACGCCCGCAACCCCGGCCCCGGCGACCCCAGCGGTCCCGGCCACGACCTCACAGCCTGCCCGCACGCCTGTTGCTGGCGCAGCCTCAGCAGCCACCACCCGTGCGGCCAGCGCTATTGCCGTCGAGGTTGGCAGCGTCATCAAGGGACAGATCGTGACCTGCCCCGCCGCCCTGAAGCTGAGCGTTCAGGCTGTCTGTCTGTATTCCAAAAACAGCCCGGCCACCCTGCGGACCCTGGTTCGCGGCAAGCTGGCAGGCCGCGCTCTGGGCGAGTGGAAAACGACGGGCACCAGCAGCACCCTGCTGGCCTCCGAGACCATCAATGGACCTGTGGGCGCGTTTGTGCTGCTGAGGGGCCTCTCGGCCACCGAATCACTGGTGGTCATCGACGCTGTAACGGCAACCGCCAAAGCCAACACCGCCGCTCGGCCTGCCACCCCCGCCGGAATTGTGAAGGGCCAGCCGTATGTGCTGGGCCGCGACCTGATCGGTGTGGTCAACGTCACCGCACTGGGCAGCAACAAATACCGCCTGAATGCAGGCGACTCGGCCCTGACCGTCACGGTAGGAGCCAAGAGCGCGCAGTTGAGCGGCGGCCAGACCACCGCAGGCAACGTAGAATTGCCCTTCGTTCCGGCCACAGACGGCAAGAACCTGATCTTCCCCTTGCTGGGCCTGCGCTCGCTGGGCTGCACGGTCACACCTGCCGGAGCCACCGTTACTGTTGCCTGCGGTCAGGCCAGCATCGGCCTGCGTCCCATCGTGTTCTGAAGCGGTAGAGAGACAGGCTTCACTGGATCTGTGGCCCAGCTGAATGAATCCTCTGCTGAAAGGGCTCAGGCTCACTGCTCGGGAGGGATGCAAAGCCACAGCTCGGTGGTGCGGGTGGGAACATCTTGGAGCCACTCCAGCAAGAGGATGGCATCAAGGGATAACTTGAGAACTCTTACCCCCCACTGATTCCCGAGCCCTTCCCTTGCCAATTCACGTCTGACAGGGTTGTGGGACTTGCTCAAGATCTCTTCGGGTGGGGAGTGACGGACGGCTGGATGCCCACTTGCTGGACCTCAGGGTGTTTTCTGATCTGGTGGCCTGCGGTGGGTGGTGATGCCGAGCCGCAGAGATGAGGCCCACCCACCGATCAAGCCGACCAGACTTCAATACAACAGCAGCAGGGCCGCCAACGGAAGAGGCAGCCCCGCTGCTTTTGGGTCATTTCAGGCTCTGCCAGTTCTGGCTTCTGAACTGCAACTCTCTTCAGTGCACAGGTTCAGGCGGGGGCCACCCGTGCTCCCACCTGCCGGGTCACGCCCAACGCCAGCCCAGCGGCCAGAATCGCCAGGACTCCAGCGGCCAGGAAAGCCGGGCCGTAAGTTCCCAACGATTCGCGGGCCAGGCCGCCCAATGCAGTT
The DNA here is from genome assembly GCA_028287665.1 of Deinococcus sp. Lineage (GTDB taxonomy): Bacteria > Deinococcota > Deinococci > Deinococcales > Deinococcaceae > Deinococcus. The sequence goes on from JAQBPF010000157.1 coordinate 4,466, forward strand.
GCCGAGGCGGCCCCCAGTTGGTGCGAAAAGAAAACCCAGCCGTAAACCGTGCCCACATTCGCTGTTCCGAAGGTGCGGGCGGTGAGGGCCACGGTGGGCGGCACGGTGGCGATGTAATCCAGGCCAAAGAGGACTGCGAAGAACACCAGACCTGTGCCGGGGGGCAGCAGTGGCAGGGCCAGCAGACTCAGGCCCCGGAAGGCGTAGTAGCCTGCCAGCAACAGGCGTGGGTCAACGCGGTCGGTGAGGTACCCACTGCCCAGTGTGCCCACAAAGTTGAAAGCTCCCATCAGGGCCAGCATTCCGGCGGCGTACCCGGCTGTGAGGCCTAGGTCGCCGCAGTAGGCGATGAAGTGCGTGCCGATGATGCCGTTGCTGGTGGCCCCGCATACCAGAAAGGTGACGCTGAGCAGCCAGAAATCCCGCGACCGAAGCGCCCGGCGCATCACCCCTGCATCGGGTTTGGCGGGCACAACGACTGGGGCGGTAGGGTCGAGCGGGCGGCCATCCAGGCCCAGACCCACCTCTGCCGGACGGTCCCGCAGGAGGGCCCAAAATACGGGTGTAAGCAGCAGGGCCAGCACGCCGATGCCCGCACTGGCAGCCCGCCATCCTGCGCCCTGTGCGGCCAGAGTCAGCAGCGGAATAAACATCAGTTGCCCTGCGCTGGTGGCGGCCCCGAAAACGCCCGTGACCAGCCCGCGCCGTGCCTGAAACCAGCGGGCCGCCACAGTCGCTCCCAGAACACTGCCGACCAGTCCGGTTCCCAGGCCACTCAGCACGCCCCACAGCACAAACAGGTGAACCTCGGTGCGGATCAGGGCACTCAGGCCAAACGAGAGGGCCACCAGCAGCAGGCCCACCGTGGCGACCCGGCGCGGGCCATGCCGGTCCATCAGGTAACCGCTGAGGGGAGCGCCGAGGCCGAACATCAGCAGACCCACGCTGACGGCGGCGCTGAGGGTGGTCAGGCCAAAGCCCGTGCCGACTTCCATCGGTTTCAGAAACACGCCGGGGGCCGACCGTGCGCCAGCAGCCAGCAGCAACGCGGCAATGGTGATGGCAACGATAATTCCAGCCCGGCCGCGCATCATTCCGCCGCCCGGCTTCCCTGCACCCGCATTCATCATGCCTTGACTCTACCTTGATCCTCCGGGGCTGTCTGCGGCCAATGGAACCACAAGTGGCGCGGGTGCGTAATGATAGCCGGGCCACTTCCTCTCATCAGCCGGTCTATCCTGACCACACACCCTCAGGAGGCATTGCCGCTCTCGGTCCGAACTTGCCCAAAGACCGGACAAACTCTTTACTTCCGTGGCAACGCCCCGCTTCTGCTTCTCGCTTCGCTCGGTTTACCGCACGGGTAAACGTAGTTCCCTCAGGAGGCACCATCCATGACTATTCTTGACCGCTTGTCCCGCCTGCTCCGTTCCAATGTCAACGACCTGATCAGCAAGGCCGAGGACCCCACCAAAATTATTGAGCAGGCGTTGCAGGATATGCGGGCCGCCTACACCGACGCCCGCAGCGAAGTGGCCGGAGCCATGAGCCAGAACGCCAAACTGGAACGCGAGGCCAGCACCAACCAGAAACTGGCCGCCGAGTACGGAAAGAAGGCCGAGGAGGCCCTGCGCGGAGGAAGCGAAGACCTGGCCCGCGAAGCCCTGCGCCGCGCCCAGAACCACAAAGACCTGGCCGCCGGATTCAGCGAGCAGGTGGCCGTACAGAGCAGCACCGTGGACGCGCTGAAAACCCAGTTGCGTGCGCTGGAAGCCAAGATCGACGAGATGGAATCCAAGAAAACGCTGCTGGCCGCACGTCAGAAGACGGCGCAGGCCGGGGCAACGCTGGACCGCGTGTCGGGCTTCGACAAGGCGGGCGGGGCCATGGACGCCTTCGAGGACATGGAAGAAAAAGTGGCAGGCATGGAAGACCGCAACA
>JAQBPF010000506.1 GCA_028287665.1 Deinococcus sp.
AGGGGATGACGCGGTTGGGGCAGTGCGGCAATCATGCGCGCATGTGGACCAGACTCCACACCATGCCGCAAGTATACGTCACCCTCCGGTAGACAAGCTGACGCAAAATGTGGAATCGTTTCCAGCATTCTGGAAGTTGGATATTCTAGGAGCTGAACTGAGAAGCCGCCCAGCAGAGGTTGACCTCAGGGCGCAGACCCATTGACAGCCGCGCTGCCCTCAGTGGTGCCCTGGCGGGTGGGCACACGGGCCGCCGGAGCCGGAGCGACCCGCTCGACCGTAAGGCGCACGCTGACATCCTCCAAGGCCTGGGCTCCGGCTGGAATCCGCAGGGTAACGGGCGCGGTGTAGGTACCTACGCGGTAGGCCACGGTGCCCGCCGCTTCACGCAGGCGCCCCAGCAGTTCGGGGGCCGCCACGACGCGCACCGTGCTGGGCTGCACACTGACCGACGTGATCCGCAGCCCTGCCGGGGGATCGTTCAGCACCACGCGCAGACTTTTGACCGGCAGTTCTCCGGTGTCGATGCGGCGCACGGTCACGCTGGCGGGGCTGGTCTGCACGCCCTCTACGGGGTCGCCGTTCTCGTCCAGCGCAATCAGTTTGACTTCGCTGGCTTCTCCGGGCAGCAGGGGCGCGGGGCTGGTGATCAGGCGGCGCACGGTGGACACCACGCGCCCCGCCCCACTGACTGCCGCTTCGGTGGGCGCAACGTCGTACCGCAGCAGACTGGTGTCCGATGGAGAAGCCACGCTGAGGGTGACGGCCAGGGTGCGGGTCAATTGCGCGTCCACAAAGCCCTGTACCTGCTCGGGCGCCTGCCGCCGCAGGATGGTACCGCTCGGAACCTGTACGGTCACGGGGCGGTTGAAGCTGCCTTCAGGCACGCCTGTCACGTCAACCACGGCCTCTATCGTTTCGCCGCTGAGTTCTCTGAGGCGTTCGGGGCGGCCCGCCAGCGTGACCCGCACGGTACTGGGGTTCAGATCGCTGGTGGCGCGGCGCGTGCGGCCCCCGGTGGTATCACGCACGGTTACGGGCACATCGAAGCCCTGTTCCACGTTGGCGCGGCGGTCGGCAGTGGCCACAAACCACAGTGTCAGGGCCACCACCAACGACAGCACCTTGGGAAGCAGGTTGTGAATGATCCGGCCCCACACGTAGCGCGGTTTCAGCCAACGCTGGGCCGCGCCCCACAGTCCGCCGTCATGACCGCTGCCGCCGCTCACGCCCTCTCCGGGGGAAGAATTTCTTCTGGTTCAGGTGGCCCCTGATCCTTGCGGCTCTTGGGCGGCGAACCGGGTTGATCGTACACCAGGGTCCGCAGTTGCTCCCGCAGTTCGGTGCCGTTCAGGTCAGGCCCGAGGCGGCCTCCCAGCGCGATTCTCATGCTGCCGCGTTCCTCACTGGCAATCAGCACCACGGCGTCGGTCAGCTCCGACAGGCCGATGGCCGCCCGGTGCCGCGTGCCGTAGCGGCGGTAGGTGCCGTCTCCGGCCTGCAGAGGAAACAGACAACCCGCCGCCACCACCCTCGGCCCCTGCACGATCACGCCGCCGTCGTGGAGCGGGGCATTGCGGGCAAACAGGGCTTCCAGAAAGGGCACACTGACCACCGCGTCCAGCCTGACTCCGGTATCGGCATATTCACCCAGCGGGGTCCGGCGCTCGATGGCAATCAGCGCTCCGGTTTTGCGCTCGGCCAGCCGCTCCAGCGCCCGCGCCAGGTCTTGCAGGGCGGCCCCGTCACTGGCCTCGCGGCCCCTTGGCCGTCCGACCCGCTCCAGTGCGCCGCGCAGCTCGGGCTGAAACAGCACGATCAGAGCAAACAGCCCCACGGTGCCTGCCCGCCCCAACAGGTAGCTGAGGGTGGTCAGACCGAGCAGTTGCGCCGCCACCCACACGCCCGCAAAAACCAGAATGCCGCGCACCACGTTGACGGCCCGTGTGCCCGCCACCAGCATGTAGCCCTGATACACCAGAAACGTGACCAGACCAATGTCCAGCACATCACGGGCACTCAGGGAACCGAGGGGCGGCACGGGCGTCGACAACTCCTTCCCGCCGCAGCAAAGAACGCGGGCTGGGCGGCACGGCAACCACTATACAAGCCTCCAGAGCCCGGCTGAGTCCCAACCTGATGTGAAGACCCCCAGAGCCCAGGGGATCAGGGCGTTGCGGGCTATGCCCCCTCCCCCTTCTGGCCAGATCAGGGTCAACTCAAGGTCAAGCGAGAAATCTTACACTTCAGCCCCTTTTATTAAGGCTGACCCGCGAGGAGTTTTGAACGACAGCCCTCTCCACCAGATAGGGCTTCATCTTTATCTTCTGCTTCTCTTTAGTTTTGCCCGGTAAGGTACAGGGGGGTAGGCTAGACTGCCCGCCATGATGCGTCTAGCCATTCTCGCGGACCTGCACGCCAACCTGGCGGCAACATTAGCGGTCCACGCGGACGTGCAGCGGCGCGGTATCTCTGAAGTGTGGGTTTTGGGTGATCTGGTGGGCAAAGGCCCACGTCCACGTGAGGTGGTGGAGTGGACTCAGGCCCACGCCTCCCGCGTGATTCAGGGCAACTGGGACGCCCGCGTTGCGGGGGCCACCAACCGCCCCCAGGACCTGTGGCCGCGCAGCCGCCTGACACCGGGGCAACTGTCTTACCTCGGAGAACTGCCCTACGGCATAGAGGAGCAGTTCAGCGGGGCGTGGTGGCGCTTCGTGCATGCCAGCAGCCGGGGTCTGTTTCACCGCCTGTACCCACACAGCAGTCTGGCCGAGCAACTGGACGCCTTTTTGCCCAACGGTCAATACGGGTTGACCCAACACGCCGACGCCCTCGTGTACGCCGATGTGCACGAGGCCCTGATGCTGGATGTCGAAGGCCGCCCACTGATCAACTGCGGCAGCGTGGGCAACCCGCTCGACAGCACCCTCCCCTGCTACCTGGTTCTGGAATTCGATCCCCACAGTCCGGCCCACAGCGCCACTTTCGTGCGCCTGACGTATGACCGCGACGAGGAAATTGGCGCGGCAGAAGCCAGCGGAATGCCGTTTACGCGGGAATACATCGCCGAACTGCTGACCGGGGCCTACCAGAAACGGCGGGCGAGAACGGGGGAATAGGGGGCCACAGCCCAAATGAAACCGCTCCGGCAAAATCTCAAGCCGGAGCGGAAAAATTGATGCAGGAGCTCAGGCCCGGAGCTCTCCCTTATCGCGCATGGCCTGGGTCAGCTTGGCAGGCTCGAACAGGTTGGCCTCTCCGCCGTAGCGGGCTTTGACGGCGCGCTGCACCAACCACACCGCCGCAAAGACCCCCACCAG
>JAQBPF010000343.1 GCA_028287665.1 Deinococcus sp.
AAGCAGTCGGCGCGGGCGTACTCTTGCCCCCTGTAACTTGTCCAAACGGATCGTCGCTGCGGTAAGGCGTATGGCTGGGGGTGTGGATGGGCGCAGCTTCCGCGTGTTTGCCGAGGTCTACGCTGGGCGAAGCTGCCGGAATGCTGCTGGGCGCGGCTTTGGTGTCGAAGCTGTCGGCCCAGTGCGGCGCATTGCCTGATGTAGGGCTGTCTGAGGGGGTGGACGCGTCGGGTTTCGGGCCGGGGTTGTTCGGGTCGTTCGTCACAATCGGGCCTCCTGAAGTCACCTTGAATCATGACCCGTTGTCTTGCAAGTTGTTACGAAAATTCACGATTCCAGGAGGGCACGAACCTGTGCCACGCGCGTTTGTACGCTGCCTGTCGTTTCTTTAAATGGAATGCCCCGCGTGCCCAGATCCTGCCGGATAAAGCCCTGCTGCACGGTACGCACCTCGGTATTGGCCCGCCAGCCATCCTGCTCGTGGGGCAGATCGGGGGCACACAGCAGGGTATGGGCGTAGCGGGTGCGACAGGCGTCGGCCAGCGCGTGGAGTGCGGGCAGGGTCGTACCCGTCAGCAGATACGACCACATCAGGGTGGTGGCGGCGTGCGTATCGCAGAACACCCAGCGATGAACGCCGGGAGCGCGGGCGGCTTCGTCTTCCAGGGCGCGGTGGCCGAGGGCGATTTCCAAGAAATGCTCCGGCGTCAGCACCCCGTTTTCCCGTTCGTACACGTCGCGCCCGTATTCGCGCACCCAAGTTGTGCCCAGGCTCTCACCCAGCGCCCGTGTCAGCGTGCTTTTGCCGGTGCTTTCCGCGCCCAGCACGGCCACCCGCTCCACAAAATGGGCGTAGACGTGCGGTTCCAAGTACGCCCGCTGTCCATGCAGATCGGCCCGAAGCCGCGTGCCCGAAATAGGAACTGCCCCCCGCGCCGCGTCCACGCACACATGCACCGCGCCCAATTCAGCAGCCAGCGCGTCGCCGTAAGTTTCAGAGGTGAATACCGCGTCTGGGTGGATATTCCAGCCGTCCAGCACGCTTCGCACATAGGCGCGGTGGGTGGCGTTGGGTTCCGCATTCAGTGGGGGAGAAGGGGCATCTGGCAGCAGGTGCAACCCCGGAAACAGCCGCGCCGGGAACGCCTCCCGAATCCAGTTGCGGCGCAGGGGCGAGGGCATCTGGGCAAAGTCAGGCCGGGAATAGACCCACACGCTGACACGCTCGCACTGCTCCAGCGCCCGCTCGATCAGCAGGCGGTGGCCCAGATGGAAGGGGGCAAATTTGCCGATGATCAGGCCATGCGACAGCTTTCCAGAAGAGTGCCCCAGCTCAGGCAAGGGCCACCGTCCGGGCTTCATCGCGCCGCCACGCCTGCCAGCCGTACACACTCATGGCTGCCAGCACAAATTGCAGCCCGAACAGCACCCAGTATTCGGTGTGCCAGAAGAACACCGCCTGTACCGCATTCACGGCGATCCACACGGGCCAGGACCACGCCCAGCGCCGGGTGGTGGCAAAGTTGGCGATCAGGGCCAGAGACACTGCCGCAAACTGCACCCAGTTCCACGCCGCCGAAAAGTCGGTGACGGCGATGGTGTAGGCAAAAATCAGCAGGCTGGCGACCCAGGTGACGCCGTACCAGAGCGGCTCGTTAAAGCGCACTTCGCCCCGGTTGCGCCGCGCTTCCAGGTGCCACAGGTACAGGCCGTGAATACCGAAAATCAGATACGTGACTTGAAGGCCCGCCAGCAGCCATTGCCCGCCGCCCACGAACAGCAGGAAATACGGCAGCAGCGATGCATTAGACCAATGCCAGTACGTGCTTGCTTTGCTCCAGAGGTAATACAGACTGATGAGGACGCACAGGCCGCCCGCGAGGTCTAGGACAAGTGGGGGAATGGGGAGGGTGAAGAGGGTCATTGGACTCCTTGCGGCAGATGCGTTACCGGATCAATTCGCCCCATATACCCTTCGCCTGCAAAGTGCGCCACCACGCGAACTGGCCCGGTAATGGCGGCATTGAAGGCGTCCAGTCCCCCTGCTGAAACCCAGAGTTCCTGATGGATGCCCTCTGACCCGACGATCTGAATTTCGTAGCTTGTCGCCACTTCCGCTTGCACCTCAAATTCAGTCACGTAACCGACAGGCGGATTGTTGCGCTTCATGTTCCAGTCGCGGGCGATCTCTTCGGCGTAGGGGCGATTCAGCACCGGATAGAAGATCGGCTGATCGGGGAGGCGGGGTGGAAAGGCGGCCCACTGGCTCGCGGCGATCAGGGCCAGTTCCTGCTCTCCCACAGGCCGCCAGAGTGTCACGGTCTGGCCTACTTCCGGCCAAGGCAAAGTGCGTTCGGCGTTGTCTGGGAACAAGTTTTGCAGCCAAGCATCTGAACGGCTCATCTCCCTATGCCCGCCCTCTCACTTCATCCAGCGTATCTCTTACCAACATTTCCCCGTCCCTGTACACCGTCCTCATCAGGCTGCCGGGGAAGTCGGTGTCGAAGGTCTTGTACGCCTTCGTGACCATGCGCCCGTTTTCCTGCACCAGGTCAAGCACGCCGTCTTTGCTGCGTTTGCCGGGATCGGTCACGGGGTCTTTGTAGATGCCCCGGTATTCGCCGTCGATCAGGCCCGCGCTGGCTTTGTAGGCAAAGCGTTGGGTGTCGCGGTCTACTTTTTGCAGCAAGGCTCCGCCCATGCCAAAGGCCACGTTTTCGGCGCTGTAGCCGTCTACGACTAGGTTTTGCAAAATCTGGCGAATGGTGGTTTCGTCTATCCCGTCGCCCTGAAGCACGCGCACATGGTTCAGCACCTTGAAGCCCTTGGAATTGGTGGTGGTGCCGAATTTGGCGGCCAGAGCGTTCACGGCGAGGCGCACCATGGCGGGCGGTTCGCCGCTGTCGGGCCGTACCACGAGGGTCGCGCCGCTGTCGATGACCTCCTGGCGCAGCGTTTCGCCCCAGTGCACGTTGATGGCGTATTTCAGGTCATAGCTGTCGCTGACCACCGCGTACAGGCCGCCCGGCTTGCCGAACTGGCGAATCATGTTGCGGTAGGCGTCCACCTCATGCTCTTTGCCCCAGCTGGTAATGGTGCTGTGTTCGGCGGCGGGAATGGAAAAGGCGGCCATGTCTGCGCCGTAGTGGTTGCGGGCCACGCGCAGGGCTTCCAGCGTATCGCTGCCCTGAAAGTTGATCAGGTGCGCGAGGCCGCCCAGTCCGGCACTTTCGCGGCTGCTGACGCCCCGGCTGCCAAAATCGTGCAGCTTGAAGGGGAGCTCCTCGGCGGCGCGGTCACTGGTCTGTTCCAGCACGGCGCGGATAATTTCGCGGATGTGGTAGCTCTGGGTGGCGACCGTGGTGGGGTACCAGACCCGCATCAACATGGTTTCAAACCAGCCCACCAGCCAGGGCAATTCGGGGTCGGTATTGGTCACGCTCATCAGCACGTTGTGAATCGGCACCAGCGTTCCTTCGGGCACGGCGCGGATTTCTAAGGGCAGCTTGCCGCCGTGAACGTTCACCACGCGCATCCAGCCGTC
>JAQBPF010000346.1 GCA_028287665.1 Deinococcus sp.
CGCCGTGAACGAAGGTTTCCAGTTCGATATCGGTGGCGGCGGCAATGCGTTCTATATCGCGCAGAGACAGTTCGCGCCCCAGCACCACCCGGCTGGCCCCGAACCGCGCCGCGTGCCGCACGCCTTCCACACTCGTGACGCTCATCTGGGTGCTGCCGTGAACGGCCAGATCGGGGCAAATCTGGCGGGCCAGCCGCGCCACGCCGTGATCCTGCACGATGATGGCGTCCACGCCACTTTCTGCAAGATGAATCAGTTGCCGCTCGGCGTCGCGCAGTTCTCGGTCAAACACCAGCACATTGAAGGTCACAAAGCCCTGCACGCCCCGTTCGTGCAGACCGCGCATGATGTCGGGCAGTTCGGCGGCGTCAAAGCCGACTTTGGCCCGCGCATGAAAGCCCGACCCGGTGCCCTCTACCGGATTGACCCCGAAAAATACAGCGTCGGCCCCGGCCTCCACAGCGGCACGCAACTGGGGCCAGCCCCCCACGGGACTCATGACTTCTGGTTTTACTCGGGTGCGGGAAAGAACTGGCTCAGACGACATAACGCATCAGTCTAGCGGGCCAGGAGACTGGGGAAGGTGGGGCGGGTTGGGGTTAGCGGCCAGAGGTCAGCTTTTGTTCATCAGTGCCGCCACGCCTCCCGGCACATGCTCAGCATCCAGACCATCGGCCCGCAGATACCGCGCCGCAAGGCCTGAGCGCACGCCGCGTTCGCAGATCACCAGCAGCGGCCCCGGCACAGTGGCCAGGCTGTGGTGGCCCTCTTCTATGGCTTCCAACGTCACGGCCAGCACGGGATTGTTGACATATTGGCCCAGAGGCTGGACGGCCCGCAGCGCCTCTGGGCGCAGGTCTATCAGCGTGGCATCGGGCGGGATGGACATAGCCACAGCATAGGCCCGTGTCCTCTGCACTCGGCACAATCCGACTGCTCCGCTCAGGTATCATGGGGCCATGACTGCCGGAACTTTGAACGAAGCAACGCCTGCCGAGGGCCAACAGCTGGTGCAGGGCGGCGCACTGCTGGTGGATGTGCGCGAGCAAAACGAATACGACGAGATTCACGCCGAGGGAGCCACCCTCATTCCCCTCAGCGAATTTGAGAGCCGCTTCAGCGAACTGCCCAAAGACCGCCCCCTGGTCATGATCTGCCGCAGCGGCGCACGCAGCGACCGCGCCGGGCAGTTCCTGTTGCAAAACGGCTACAGCGACGTCACCAACCTCAAGGGCGGCACGATGGCCTGGGCAAATGAAGGCCTTCCCACCGTCAAAGGCGGTCAATAATGGATGATCTGACCCCAACCCCCACCCCCGAACTGGCCGCCACCGAAACCGCCGTTTCCGGTCTGCCCACCGAAGAGCAGGTGCTGGAAGCGCTGAAAGTGGTCAAAGACCCCGAAATCCCCGTGAATGTGGTGGATCTGGGCCTGATCTACGGTGTGGACATCAACCCAGACGGCAATATCGACATCACCATTACCCTGACCAGCGTGGGCTGCCCCGTGCAGGATCTGATCCGCGCCGACGCCGAGATGGCCGTGAGCCGCCTGGACAACGTGAATGAAGTGAACGTGGAATTCGTGTGGACGCCACCCTGGGGCCCGGACAAGATGACCGAAGACGGCAAACGCCAGATGCGGATGTTCGGATTTAACCTGTAAAGCAGGGCAAGAACGTGGAGTGTGAACCGTGGGCAACTGCGGGCACACTCCGCGTTTTTTTGGGTTGGCCGAGATCGAATGATTTTGAGATTGAGTGATTTATGGATTCTGACCCGGCCTGACTGGAGTTGACGACAGGGAGCCTCCAGCGCGTACGCTCCTCACCGCCATCGGCTCACCCAATCGGCTCCGGTTCGCTGTGGGCACTGACTCCGGTGAGGCTGATTCCAGCACTCGCGGCGATCACGCAGGCCACCGCCAGCCACTGCACCAGCGTCAGGCGCTCCTGCAAAAACAGCAGGCCACTCAGCGCGGCAATGGCAGGTTCCACACTCATCATGACGCCAAAAACACGGGCGGGCAGGGCGCGGAGGGCGTACATTTCCAGGGTATAGGGCAGGGCGCTGGACAAAATCGCCACGCCCAGGCCCGACAGCAACGCGGTGGGATGCAGCAGGCCCGCGCCAGCCTGCACCAACCCAAACGGCAGCGAGACCAGCGCGGCAATGCCCATGCCCGCCACCACACCCGTCGCACCCGGTAAGCGTCGCCCCACGACCCCGCCTGCCAGGATGTACAGCGCCCACATGGCGCCCGCCGACAGAGCCAACGCAACGCCGATCAAGTCCAGCGGCGCGGTACTCGCCCCATGTGGCGCGATCATCACGATGCCCACGGCGGCCAACGCCACCCAGGCGAAATCCAGCGGGCGACGTGACAAAAACAGCGACAGCACCAGCGGCCCCACAAATTCAAAGGTGACGGCCAGTCCCAGCGGCAAGCGTGTCAGAGACAGGTAGAATGCCAGGTTCATCAGGCCAAGAGACAGGCCGTAGGGGATGACGGCCTGCCAATCCTTCCACTTCAGCGCACCCAGTCGGGGCCGGAAAATCAACATCAGCAGGGCGGCAGCCAGCGAGACTCTGTGGGTGGTGGTGCCCATCGCTCCCAGTTGCGGAAACAGCGTTTTGGCAAAAGCCGCGCCGCCCTGAATAGACAGCATGGACAACACGAGGGCGGGAATGGGCGGGACACGGGATGAACGCACGG
>JAQBPF010000351.1 GCA_028287665.1 Deinococcus sp.
CGCGTCCACCCAGATGCCGGTAGAAATCGCGGGTGGGATTCACATCCAGCACCCAGAGGAACAGGGACCGAAAGCCGCGTGCCTGCAACTCTCCCGCCAAAGCAGCGGTCAGGCGGCGGCCCAGACCCAGGCCTTTGGCGTGTGGCAGGGCGTACAGGGTATGGAGTTCGGCATCATGACCCGGATGATCACGGGCAGGGCCGCCGGAGACGAAGGCCACCACCTCTTCTCCAAGTTCGGCCACCAGGGTTACATGATCTGGGCTGCCCACATGCCTGTCCCAGAAGGCGCGGCGGCGCTCGCGTGCGGCGGTATCGGTCATGCCTGCCAGAAACCCGGCGGGCATGAGTCCGGTATAGATCGCTTGCCAACTGCCGACATGTACCTCAGCCAAAGCGGACGCATCAGCAGGGGTTGCCCGCCGGATGCGTCCGTGTTGCGCCGTCACGACTCAGTTGCTTTGTTCGAGGTACCGCTTGAGAGCTTCCATCCTGACAATGATCGGGGTGCGGGCACGCATGATCGCGCCTTCCTGCTTGAGTTTACCGAGGCTGTGGCTGACGGTTTCGCGGGTCGCCCCAACCATGCGGGCAATATCTTCCTGGTTCAGCTTGAGGGCCAGTTCGACGCCCTGTGCGTGTGGGCGGCCAAATTCGCGGGCCAGGCGGTACAGCAGGCTGGCCACGCGCTCCGGGGCGCTGTAGGCACTCACAGCAGCCGTCCAGCTCTGGGCTTCAAAGAGGCGGGCGGCCATCAGGCGAATCAGTTTCATGGCGAGTTCGGGCTTGCTGTTCAGCAGCTTTTGCAGCTCGCCACGGGGCAGAACAATCAGAGTGGTGCGCTCCAGAGCTTCGGCCTGGGTAGGGCGGCGTTCATCGGCTTGCAACAGAAGCTCGCCGAAGGTGTCGTGTTGCCCAATTACGCCGAGAATGGCCTCCTTGCCGTTCGGAAACAGCTTGCTTATTTTCACGAGGCCGCTGCGAACGAAGTACAGCGCGTCGGAAGGGTCATCCATGCGGTAAATCACTTCACCCGGCTGATAAGAACGGTAGGGCGTCGTGGCAGCCACGCGCTCCAGTTCGGTCAGCTCAAGGTCCGCGAACAACTCGGTGCGCTTGAGGTGCCAAACAAGGCTTGGGTAGTTCATGATCTTTAACAACATACCTGAAATGAAGAGGGACCGCGCAACAAGTTCAGCCGCACAGACGCTCTGGCCTCAATACAGATGAAATTCGGCGCAATTTGACAGGTTTTCAGGCCAATGTAAATCTCCGCTCTAGGTTTGATGAGCAGGGGGAAACCCCTGTTCCTGCCGCAGAGACAAGCGTGAGCAGGAGAGGAATGAATAAGGGCAAAGACACAGGCACATGACAACGCCCTCAAAAAGTTTTAGACTGAGTTCAATCAACAATGCTGGGTTGCGCCCCTCGTCGGGCGACCCCTTGCGAGGAGGAGTTTCCTATGCCCGTATACAAAGCCCCCCTGCGTGACGTGAAATTCCTGATGCACGAACTCCTGGACGCTCCGGCACAACTGGCGAAGATGCCCTTTTATGCCGAGAACGACACCGCCGACGGCGACCTGATGAATCAGGTGCTGGAGGAGGCCGCCCGCTTTGTGGAAGGCGAATTGCTGCCTCTGAACGCCGTGGGCGACCAGGAGGGCTGCACCCGCCACGACGACGGCAGCGTGACCACACCCACCGGATTCAAGGCCGCCTACAACAAGTACCGCGCCGCAGGCTGGACGGCCCTCGACGCCGACCCCGCGTTCGGCGGTCAGGGCATGCCGCACCTGATCAGCAATGTGCTGGTCGAAATGATGAACTCCACCAATGTGGCCTGGAGCATGTATCCCGGCCTCAGCCACGGCGCGTATTCGGCGCTGCACGCAGTGGGCAGCGAGGAACTGAAGGCCATCTACCTACCCAAAATCGTGAGCGGCGAGTGGACGGGAACCATGTGCCTGACCGAGCCGCACGCCGGAACCGACCTGGGCATCATTCGCACCAAGGCCACCCAGAACGCCGACGGTACGTATGCTATCAGCGGCACCAAAATCTTTATCAGCGCGGGCGAGCATGACCTGACGCCCAACATCGTGCATCTGGTGCTGGCCCGCCTGGAAGGCAGCCCAGAAGGCACCAAGGGGATTTCGCTGTTCCTGGTGCCCAAGTTCCTGGTGAACGAGGACGGCAGCATTGGCGAGCGCAACGGCGTGGTATGCGGTTCCATCGAGCACAAGATGGGCATTCACGGCAACGCCACGGCCCTCCTGAACTTTGACGGCGCAACCGGCTACCTCGTGGGCGAGATCAACAAGGGCATGAACCACATGTTCATCATGATGAACGCGGCCCGCCTGGGCACGGGCTTGCAGGGATTGGGCATTGGCGAAACGGCCTACCAGAATGCCTTGGCCTACGCCAAAGACCGCACGCAGATGCGCCACGAACCCCGCGTGAACCCCGCCGAAAACGCCGACCCGATCATCGTGCACCCCGACGTGCGCCGGATGCTGCTGACGGGCAAGGCCTACACCGAAGCGGGCCGCGCCATGGCGATGTGGCTGGCCCTCAGCATCGACACCGAGCATCACCATCCCGACGAGGCCGCCCGCAAGGAAGCCGCCGATCTGGTGGCCCTGCTAACGCCGATTGCCAAGGCCTTTATGACCGACAACGGCTTCAACATCGCCGTGCAGAGCCAGCAGGTGTTTGGCGGCCACGGCTATATCCGCGAGTGGGGCATGGAGCAGTACGTCCGTGACGCCCGCATCGGCCAGATTTACGAGGGCACCAACGGCATCCAGAGCCTGGATCTGCTGGGCCGCAAGGTCCTGATGGACGGCGGCAAGAAGCTGCAAAAGCTG
>JAQBPF010000376.1 GCA_028287665.1 Deinococcus sp.
ATTCATCAGAGAGATCTGGCTGCCCTGCGCCTGCGTCGCGAACACCTGTGCATCGGCAATCACGTCGCCCAGTGCAGATTCGGTGTTGCGGGCATTGCTGATACCGCGCTGAATCTGGGGCACGCCGAGGTTGGCGACAAAGACCGATTTCACAGCGGTGGTCTTGGCGTCGGCGGTGGTCACCAGTTGCGTCATGCCGAAGTCGAGGGTGTTGTTGGCTTTGCGGGCCGTGTAGTCCACCACCAAGTTTTGGGCGCTGGCCTTCATGACTTCGTGGTTGGCCTTGTCTACGGTCAGGCTCAGGCGCTGAAGCAGGTGGCCGTAAAAGTCGCCCTGAATCACGATGCGGTCGTTGCCCTTGGGGTCGGGCACGAGGCAGTTGTACCCCTGATGGCTGTGCCCGCTGATGATGGCCGTCACGGCAGGGTCAACGCGCTTGGCGATCTGCACGATGGGACTTTTCTCATTCAGAGTCTTGCAGCCGACGGTGCTGTAGTTGTCGCCACTGCCCGCAGAAATTTCGCCGCCTTCATGAATCAGCATCACGATGGCGTCTACCTTGGCGGCCTTCAGTTCTGGAATGTACTTGTTGACCGAATCGGCCTCATCCAGAAAGTTCAGTTCCTTGATGCCTTCGGGCGACACGAGGCCCGTGGTCGACACGGTAACTGCGCCGATGAACGCCACTTTTGCCCCGCCGATGTCCTGAATGGAGTAGGGCTGGAAGGGAGTCGTGCCGTCTGCCTTGTAGGTCACGTTCGCGCCCAACCACTTGAAGGTCGCGCCGCTGTAGTTGGGGTCGAATTTGCAGGCCTTGGCGGTGTCGTTGCTGTCGCAGCCGCCGTTCTGCATCCGGAACAGTTCCTTGAGGCCCTGATCGAATTCGTGGTTGCCCAGCGAACTGACTTTGAGGCCGATCTGGTTCAGGGCGTACACGCTGGGCTCATCGCGCAGCAGGCTGCTGATGGCGGGGCTCGCGCCGATCAGGTCGCCGCCGCCTACCAGAATGGTGTTGGGATTGGCCTTGCGGGCATCGTTCACTTCTGCGGCGATGGCTTCGACGCCGCCCGCGCTGATGGCCGTCTTCTCGCCCGCTTTGGTGAAGCTGGTGGGTTGCAGGTTGCCGTGGAAGTCGTTCAGGCCCAACACCGTGATGTCTACGGGCTCAGGGGTGTAGCGCACTTCGCTCAGCGGAGCGCAGGCCGTCAGAGCAAGAGCCGAGGTGACCAACAGCAAGGCTGTCCTGTTGAATGGTTTCATACACCACTAATACATCACATTTTTACCGCAAATGGATGAAACCGCCTGGAGCTGAGGACGGTGGCGGATTGGACTGTATCCCTGAAGTGATGACCTTCAGAAGCCGGGAGACTGCCGGTATGGAGGCGTACACCCTCCATGAACAGGCGTTTTGACGCTGGCCCCGGCGCGTGCCTTTTCTGCCGCTTCCCGGTCTCTGCTACCTTGCCTCCATGCTCGATCCGCACGCTGCCCTGCCCTTTGCTGCCACTGTTCACCCGTTGGCCCGGCCTGCCCAACGCCTGACCTGGGACTCACGGGAAGTCTCGCCCGAGGTGGCCTTTGTGGCCCTGCCCGGCGAAAAAATGCACGGCAACCGCTTTGTAGAGGCGGCGTTGGCCGCAGGCGCCCCCTTTGTGCTGACTGATCTGGAGGTCGAGCGGGCCGTGCGCGTGCCCGATGCCCAGCAGGCCCTGTTTGCGTGGGCACGGCGCGAGCGGGCCAGGAACGGTCTGGTGGTCGGTATCACGGGCAGCGCGGGAAAAACCACCGCCAAAAGCTACGTGGCCGCCGCGCTGGACGCCCACTTTATGCCCGTGTTCAATACCCTGCCCGCCATCGCGTGCTTCCTGATCGAATGTGGAGGCAGCCACAAGCCGCTGGTGGTCGAGATGGGCATAGACCGCAAAGGCGAAATGGCTGAACTCGTTGACCTGGTGCGGCCCGACGTGGGTGTCATTACCACCATCGGGGCCACACACCTGGAGGCGCTGGGAACGGTAGACAACGTGGCCTTCGAGAAGGGACACATTCTGCGCGGCGCAGCGGGCCAGCCGATTCGCTCTCTCGTGGGCGCACAGGCTACCGCCTACTTTCCGGGTGTAGATACCTACGGGTTCGGGCAGACCACGTTTGCCGGAGAGGAATTGCAGGTGACGCCAGAAGGCGCGACCTTCACTTTTGCGGGCCAACGCGTCAGTCTGCCGCACGCCGCAACGGTGCAGGCCGAAGCTGCCGTGCTGGGGCTGGCGCTGGCGCAGCGTGCCGGAGTTCCGCTGAGCGAGGCCGCTGGACGCATGGCCGCCGTGCAGGTTCCGGGCGGGCGCTACCGGGTGCATCCGGGCCGCTACACGGTCATAGACGACGCTTACAACGCCTCGCCTATTGCCGTCACTGCCGCGCTGGACGCCCTGAACGGCTTTCCGGGCCGCCGGGTCAGTGTGCTGGGGCGGATGCTGGAACTGGGCGACACCGAACGCACCCTGCACGCCGAGGTCGGGGAATATGCCCGCGCCAAAGCCGACGTGACCTACGGCGTGGGCGCATTTGCCGCCGAACTGGGCGAGCGGGCCTACCGCAGCGTGCCGGACCTGTTGGCCGCGCTGCTGCAAGACATCCAGGACGGCGACGTGATTCTGGTGAAGGCCAGTCGGGGCATCAGCTGGACGCCGGACAAGCGGGCCGCAGAAGGCGTGGGGCTGGATACGGTGGTGCGTGCCCTGCTGGACGCCCGCTGAATCTGTGCCCAAGCAGACGGGGGAGCACCTGTGCGGACGGTGGGCAGACTCACCCACCCCATCTCGCCATAGGCTGAAATAGCCCATGCCTGCCCCACTGCGCGTTTTTCCGTATCTGGCCCTGCTGCTGTCTGCCTGCGCCCCGGCCTACTCGCCGCCCACCGGAGACGCGGCATTTCGGGCGGCTTTTGGGGCCGATGGCGTGGTGTGGGTCGCGGGCGGGCGGGCATGTGTGGCGCGTGCGCCGGGGTTCCGGGTGGTCTGCCCCACGCTGCCCACCCCCGTCGATGTGGCGTGGAATGCAGGCGAAGCCTGGGCCGCCGTACCGAGCGCGGGCGCCGTGGTCACACTGGACCGGGCCGCCCGCAGCGTGGCAGTGGGCCGGGTGGTGGCCCTCAGCAGCACACGGGCCTACCGCGAAGATGGCAGCGCCGTGACCTATGAAGGTGCGGCGGCCACAGGCGTGGCGGGCGCACCCTCAGCGGCCTTAACGGGAGGCGACGGCGCAGATTATGTGCTGTTGGCCGGAAACTTACGGCGAGTGGTGGACAACGTGGTGACCGAAGTGGGTGCCGCGCCTGTGTTGGTATCGCTGCCCACCGGTGTCCGCAGCGCCGACGTGCCGACGGTCGTGACCACTTTCGGCACCTACCGCCTGGCCAACGGCAGGCTCGAACGCAGCGACGGCACTGGCCGCGTCCTGGTCAGCGTGACGCACACGGCAGGACGTGTAGGACAGGTGGGGACTTTTATAGTGACGGTCTCCCCAGCAGGAAACATCAGGGTGTTTTCTGAAACACTCGATCTGCTTCATGAGAGCCGGTAAGTTTCATATGATCTTCACTTCATGAGCAGATTGTGGCGTCAATACCGGCTAAGTTGTCTGGGAAACCGACCCGAAGATTAAGGGTACTCCTGAGCTTTAAGCCAGGACAACAACGCCTTCAGGACGTCATATTCTTCACAACATGACCGTCATTCCTACAGGAATGGGGGGCTATTCAATCCACTGGGCCGATTTCTTCACGGCTTCCTGAAGAGATTACCTTCACAGTTTGGGGGTGGAGTATAAGCGGCAGCAGCGGATAAAAACGCACTGGGCTGTTTGGATATCCGGGGTATGGTGTGCGTGCTGAACGGCTGTGGAATAGCTCTCACCTGTCAGAGTTAAGTAAGCCAGTGAGTGATTGCATAAACTGTTCATGTCGCTCCCAGACCTTGACCCTCACTCTCACCTCTCATCTTCCTCTGGTCGCAGACCGTGCCAGATGAGTGAATGCTAAAATCTGTCTGACTCTGGAGGGAGAATGTCGAGCTTCTTGAACCGCCTACTCAATCCGCGCCCATCTGCTATCGGCGTGGAAATTGGCACGAGCGCCATTAAAGTTGTTGCGCTGCGTCCCGGCTCTCCCCCGTCCTTGCTGCATGCCGTGATGGTGCCCACACCCATCGGCAGCATGCGCGACGGATTGGTGGTCGAGCCTCAGGCCGTGGCCACCGAACTCAAGAACCTGCTGGCCCAACACCGGATCACCACCAAATACGCTGTGACCGCCGTACCCAACCAGTCGGCGGTCACGCGCAACATCATGGTGCCGCGCATGGAACGCAAAGATCTTCAGGAGGCCATCAAATGGGAGGCGGAGCGCTACATTCCGTACCCCATTGACGAGGTCAGCCTGGATTTCGACGTTCTGGACGACATCAGTACCATTCCGCCCGATGGACAGATGGAGGTCGTGATTGCCGCCGCGCCCACCGAAGCCATTGCGCGGCAGGTCGAAGTGCTCAGGCTGGCCGGACTGGAACCCACAGTGGTGGACCTGAAAAGCTTTGCCACCCTGCGTGCCCTGCGCGGCAACCTGCTGGGCGAACATCTGACCAAAAGCACCCTGACGGGCAGCAATTACACGGAAGCCGGAGAGGTGGCGCTGGTGATGGAAATCGGCGCGAGCAGCAGCGTGATCAATCTGGTGCGCGGCGACCGCGTGCTGATGGCCCGCAACATCAACGTGTCTGCCGACGACTTTACGACCGCCCTGCAAAAAGCCTTCGATCTGGACTTTACCGCCGCCGAAGACGTGAAGCTGGGTTACGCCACCGCCACCACGCCCACCGAGGACGAGGAAGACCTGCTGAACTTCGATATGGCCCGCGAACAGTACAGCCCCGCCCGCGTCTTCGAGGTGGTGCGCCCCGTGCTGGGCGACCTGATCACCGAAATTCGCCGTTCTCTGGAGTTTTACCGGGTACAGAGCGGCGACGTGGTCATCGACCGCACCTTCCTCGCAGGCGGCGGGGCCAAATTGCGCGGGCTGGCAGCGGCCATCAGCGACGCCCTGGGCTTCCGCGTAGAGGTGGCCAGCCCCTGGCTGACGGTGCAGACCGATCAGGCCAACGTGGATACCGGCTACCTGCAAACCAACGCGCCCGAGTTCACGGTGCCGCTTGGCCTCGCCCTGAGGGGGGTGATGAGCCGTGGTTGAGATCAACCTGCTGCCTCAGCAGTATCGTAAAAACAATGAACCGAACGGGTGGCGGCTGGCGACCTACGCCCTGATTCCCATTACCATCGCCGCCATTCTGATTCCAGAAGTGGTCACAGCCACCCGCGTGGGCGACCTTCAGAAGCAGCGCGACGCCCTGCAGGGTGAAGTGGTGGCGCTCACAGCGGCCAAACAGGAATTTGACGCCCTGACCGCCACCGAAACGCAGCTCAAACAGGTGACCGATATCGCCACGCAGTTGCGTGACCGCAAAACCTACTGGTCCAACGATCTGGCGACCTTTACGGCGCAGCTTCCGGCAGGCGGCAACGTGGCCCTCACCAGCATGAACGTGCGCCCTGTGGAGGCCACCGCCCTGGCGACACTCCAACAGAGCGGCGTGTACACCGGCAAAAATGTGCAGCGCGAAATAGAGCTGGCGGGTACGGCCCGCAGCCAGCAGGCCGTGGTCAATTTCCTCAACGCTTTTGAGGCCAATCCCAAGTTTGGCGTCAACTTCCGCAGCCTGCAAAACGACCAGGCCACGGGAAGCTATACCTTTGCCGCCACGGTAGGCGTGGTGGCCGCAGAACCGACCGCCAGCGTGCCTCCTGTCGTGGCAGCAGGCGCACCCGCCGCCGCTCCTGCTGCGGCACCTGCCACGGGGGCCACCCAATGACCGCCAGCAAACTTGATGCCCGCTCCATTTTTCTGATTGCGTTCGTGACCTGCCTGGCCCTGGTCGCGGCCTGGTACTACCTGCGCTTTCAGCCCCGGCAGGCGCAGATCGTGCAGCTTCAGAGCGAAGTGGAAACGGCCCAGGCCCAGGCCGACCTGTACCGCAGCGCCAGCGTGCGGTTGCCCGAACTCAAAACCCGTGTGGCTGCCCTGCAACTCGAACAGAGCCAGTTCCTGCGGGCGCTTCCCAATGCCGCACAGTTCGGCACGGTGCTGGACGAGGTTCGGCGCAACGTGACGGCGGCTGGGGCGCAACTCAGCTCCTTTAATGTGCAGACGGGCGCAGGCACCAATCTGCCCAGCGGCGTGCGGCCCATTTCGCTGACGGTGGGCGTGAGTGGGCAGTTTACTCAGGTTTTCCAGGCGCTCCGTTCCATTGAAACCATGAACCGCTTTACCAATGTCACCACGGTCGGCATTCAGGTGCCGCAGGCGTCCAGCTTCAATCCTTCCCTGGAAAGCACGATGGGCCTGACCGTGTATACCTTTGATCCCTCACAGGCCGCGCCCGCTGCAACCAATGGCACGTCTGAGGCTCCGGCAGCAGGGGCCGCTCCTGCGCCAGCACCCGCCACAGACACGACCTCTGGAGGTGTCCGGTGACCCGCGCACGAGCTCCTCTTAATCTGAAGCTGTCCCGTGAGATGAAGATTCTGCTGATTTTGCTGTTGATGGTGGCCCTGATCGGCGGCTGGTACGTGTGGACCAGTACCCGGACCAACAACGTCATCGCCAATGGTGATACGGGCAGCGGACCTGTACCCGTTGAGGGTGCGCCCGCTGGGGGCGAGGGCAATACCGGCGCGACAACAGAAACGCCCACGGAAACCTCCCCTCCCCTGGTCACACCCGGCACTACAGGCGAACCTGCGGGAACTGTTGAGGCAGGCACCGAGAATCCTGACGGCAGCGTGGCTTCCGGCGGTACGGTGACCATTCCGACCCTGCCCCCACTGGGCAATTCCGATGGCACACTGGGCGGGCCCAACGGCGAAGGCACCACCGCTGCTCCTGCCACCCCTGAACCCGGCGGCATCAATCCCGATACCCCCCTCGTGCTGTTGCCGGGTGTGAACCCCTTCCGCCCGTTGACTATCGATGCCGACGCCAGCGGCGCAGGCACAACACCGACCACCAACGTGACGGCCACCACTCCCCCGCCCACGACGCCCAGCACCACCGGCAGCAGCTCCGCAGGCGACTTCGGCAGTAGTAGCACTGGCCCGGCCAGCTCCAGCAACGTGGATTCTCTGGGCACCGACGGCGGCGCTGTAGCTATCTCGCCCATTCCCGGTTCGGGCAACACCGTTTCCGGCGATTCGGTGGGCGTGGACGGCGGTGCATTTCCTCTGCCCACCATTCCCGGTTCAGACGGCGGCACCACCGCATTGCCCAGCCTCCCAACCGGTACGCCTGACACGGCAATTGCCGACAACGGCGATCCCAGTGGAAGCGGTACGGTGGGCAACGACAACAGCAGCGGCTCTGGCACTCCCGACTCTGGCACTGCGGCCTCTGGCACTCCCGACTCTGGCACTGCGGCCTCTGGCGCGAATGCAACGGACACCAATGGAACGGACACAGTGTCTGTCACCCCGCCAGTCGCTCCTCCTCTGCCGCCCATCAAGCCCCCTGTGGCAGGCGTGAATGTGCCCGGCGTGAGCCGTGTGCCCAACCTGACGGCCACCGCAACCCCAACTCCAGGCACCGCGACCAGCACAGCCCCAGGCGTAACGGCTTCGCTGCCCACCGCTGCCCCGCGTCCCGGTACGCCCCAGGTGATCACCGAGCTCGCTCCGATCAGCACCGGCACTCCTGCCGAGACCACCCGCCCGCTGGATCAGACCATCGCTGGCCGCGAACTGGCCTTCAACGCTGTGGTTCTCGGTCCTGTTAATACCGCCATCTTCCGCTCCAAAGACGGCTTCCTGGTGGTTTCGGTGGGCCAGACGCTGCCCGATTCCGACATCGTGATCAAAGAAGTTACGGCAACCAGCGCCACCCTCGCACTCGGCAATGATACCCAGACCCTCGAACTGGACAAAAGGTGAGCCATGAATAAACGTCACGCCCTCCTGCTGACCGCCGCCCTCGGCATGGCCGCCGCGCAGACCAGCACCACCACCGCCTCTCCCTCTCCCGCAGCACAGACCAGCGCCGCACCCACCACCACGCCTGACCCGCAGCTCTCGAAAGCCAACGTGACCATCAACGTCGGCGTTTACAGTGGCCCGCTCTCCAGCCTGCTGGCGGCTCTGGCCAAGGCGGCCGGATACGAAGTCATTTTTGACGCCAACGTAGACACCCTCAGCAGCGCGGCGAATCTGGCCGCAGCTCCGGCCGCCTCGGCCACGACCATTCCCGCAACTCCGGTCGCCACTGCTGGTACACCGGCTGCGACCTCACCGGCCTCTGGCCCGGCCCGCCCCCTGGTGCTCTCTTTTACCGATAAGCCCTTCAATGAAGTCTGGCCCCTGCTGATGGACGTGTACGGCCTGAGCTATCAGGCTCTGCCCTTGGGCGGCAAGACGGTCCTGCGGGTCGGCAACACGCCCCCCACCGTTCAGCGCATCTACACGGCGCGCGGCACCCAGGCCGATGTGGTGGCCCTGCTGACGGCCCAGTATCCTACCCTGCGGGTCTCGGGTGTGGGTCAGAGCGGCCAGCTGGTCCTCAGCGGCCCGCAAACCCAGATCGATTCGGCACTGGCGCTGCTGGCACAGGTAGACCGCCCGGTGGTCAGCACGGTGGATACGTCGCCCGCTGTTCAGCGCGTGTATACAGCCAATGGTCAGCAGGCCGATGTGCTGACCCTGCTGACGGCCCAGTTTCCAACCCTGAAGGTCACTGCGGTGGGCCAAACTGGGCAAGTGGTCCTGAGTGGTCAGCAAAGCCAGCTGGACGCCGCATTGGCGCTGTTGGCACAGGTAGACCGCGCTCCCAACCCGGTGCCCACCGCAGCCGTCAGCCCCACCGTGCAGCGTGTATACACCGTCAAGGGCCAGCAGGCGGATGTCAGCGCCCTGCTCACCACCCAGTTTCCGGCCCTGAAAGTCACCGGCGTCGGACAGACCGGACAGCTGGTGCTCACGGGACCCCAGACGCAACTTGACGCGGCGCTGGAACTGCTGGGTCAGGTGGACCGTGCCGCCCCAGTGGCCGCCTTGACCACGCAGCGGGTGTTTACCCTGGCCAATGCCAAAGCCGACGAGGTGAAGAGTGTGCTGGAAAATACGCTGGCGGCCAATGCCAGTGCTTCCAGCCCGATCCAGAGTGCCGTGGGCGGCGCGGCAGGCAGCAGCGTGGTGACTGGTGTCAACGTGGGTTCTCCCAATGTTTCGGCCACGCCCAGCACAGCCACCACTTCGGCACAACCCGGCACCGCGCAGACTGGAACAGGTCAGGGCGCAGGCGGGCAGGCGGCCACCGTGGTCAGCCCAGCCACCATCATTGCCGACAAGCGCACCAACACCCTGATCGTGCGCGGCACGACCGAACAGGTGGCGCAGGTGGCCGAACTGATTCCCACCCTTGATGTCCGTGTGCCTCAGATCAACCTTCAGGTCCGTATCAACGAAATTACCGAAACCGGCCTGCGAACCCTCGGTGTGGGCTACAAGGCGTCGCTGGGGGGCTTCAATGTCTCGCTCAGCAATGGGCAACTGGCTGCCTCGTTTGATCCTCTGCGCACCTTTACGGGCTTTAACCTGGGGGCAACCTTAGACAGCCTGGAGCAGCAGGGCATGACCAAGCGCGTGTACGACGGCACCGTGATGATGCAGAGCGGCCAGAACAACGGCAGCGGCACGGGCGGCGGAACCTTCAAGTGCGGCAGCCCCGACGACCAGAGCAATATCGCGGCGGCGTCACTGCAATCGGGCGGACGACTGGACATCAACATTCCTGGCTCGGGCGGCAGCGCCCCGGTGGTCCGCACCATTCCTTACGGCGTCAACATGTACTTCCTGGACCCCAGTGTGAATGCCGACGGAACGGTCAGCGTGCGCCTGTGCGGTCAGGTCAATCAGCCCCGCACAGCCATCACCAACACCCTGCCCAGTCTGCTCGACTTTGCCAACAGCAGCGCCCAGACGGTGGTCAGCTTCAAGAACGGCGAAACACTGCTCCTCAGCGGCCTGCTGGGTTCCAACGAAGTGTCGACGCGCCGGGGCCTGCCCTACGTCAGCAGCATTCCAGTGCTGGGCGCCTTGCTGGGCGGCAGCGAGAACGTGACCAAAGACAGCAGCCAGTTGCTGGTCATCATCACCGGAAACATCGTCAAGTAAATCCAAGTCAGTCAATCCAAGTCAGGTAGATCCAAGTCAATCCAACCTCGACCTTTTTTCCGGACGTTTCCCACTGGGGGGGCGTCCGGGTTTGTTTGGTCATGGCCGCCTGTCTGCCCGCAGCCGGGCGCTAGAGTCGGGAGTATGAGGTATTTGACCGCCGGAGAATCGCACGGGCCGCAATTGACGGCCATCATCGAGGGGTTGCCGTCGCACCTGCCGCTGGGCAAGGCCGACATAGACCTGTGGCTCCGCAAGCGGCAGGGCGGCTACGGGCGCGGGCGGCGCATGGTCATCGAAACCGACGAGGCCGAGATTCTGAGCGGCGTGCGGGCCGGACGAACCACAGGTGCGCCCGTGACCCTGGCGATTGCCAACAAGGATCACCGCAACTGGACCGAAATCATGTCGCCGGAACCGGGCGGAGAGCCGCGCAAGAAAGCGTTGACTGACGCCCGACCCGGCCACGCCGACCTGACCGGGGGGATCAAGTACCGCCACAAAGACCTGCGCGACGTGCTGGAACGGGCCTCGGCACGGGAGACGGCGGCGCGGGTGGCGGTGGGTTCGGTGGCCCTCAAACTGCTGGCAGAACTGGGCGTGCAGGGCGCGAATTACGTGTCCAGCTTGGCCGGAATAGAAACCAAACAGGGCTTTAGCTGGGACAACCTGGAGGCCATCGAGGAATCCGACCTGCGAACCCCCGATGCCGACGCCGCCGCCCAGATGCGCGAACGGATCGATCAGGCCAAGAAAGACGGCGACACCCTGGGCGGCATTCTGGAAGTGCGCTTCCGGGGCCTTCCCGTGGGACTGGGCAGTTACGTGCACTGGGACCGCAAACTCGATGGCCGCATTGCACAGGCCTGCCTGAGCCTGCAAGCCATGAAAGGGGTGGAAATCGGGCCTGCCTTCGAGAACGCCCGCAAACCCGGCAGCGGTGTACACGACGCGGTGTACTACCGGGACGGCACCTATGCCCGCGATACCAACGGTGCGGGCGGTCTGGAAGCGGGCATGACCAACGGCGAAGAACTGGTGATTCGGGTGGCCATGAAACCGATTGCCACCCTGATGAAGCCGCTGCCCACCGTGAACGTGGTGTCTCACGAGGCCAGCGACGCAGCGCGGGAACGCAGCGACACCACCGCCGTACCCGCCGCCGGAGTGATCCTGCAAACCATCATCGGCTGGGTCATTGCCGACGCGATTCTGGAAAAATTCGGCGGCGATACCCTGCCCGAATTGCAGGAGCGCGTGGCCGCCGCACACGCCTTTTCGCGGGATTATTAGGGCTGTGCTGGCCAGCGTTTCGCCGGAGCAGATCGAGGCAGGCTTGCACGCCTACCTGCAAGATCCGCCAGAAGCACCGGATTTTTCAGGCGGGGGCTGCCCAGACCGTGCCCCTATCACGCCGCAGGGGGGCCAGTCTCGTACACTGTCCCCCATGACCGTCCCGCCTGAATCTGTGACGCCCGAATGTGGGCCTTCCGGTTCAGAACCGAATTCTGGTGCCGCCCGACCTGCGCCCAACTTCAGCATGGGCCTGATCGAACGCCCCGTGAGCTGGGTGGCGCTGGCGGGCTTCATGGGCACAGGCAAGAGCCGTGTGGGCTGGGAACTCAGCCGCGCTCTGGCCCTGCACTTCGTAGACACCGACAAACTGATTACGCGGGTGGTGGGCAAAACCATTCCCGAGGTGTTCGAGCAGGAAGGCGAAGCCTATTTCCGCGCCTGTGAACAGGAAGTGGTGCGGCGCGTGTCCCGGCTGGATCATGCGGTGGTGAGCCTGGGCGGCGGCACCTTTATCCACGAGGAAAACCGCCGCGCCCTGCTGGAACGCGGCCCGGTGGTAGTGTTGTGGGCCACCCCGGAAACCGTGTACCAGCGCACCAAACACAGTGACCGCCCCCTGCTGGCCACCGCCGATCCCCTGTCGCGCATTCGCACCCTGATGACCGAGCGCGAGCCGTCTTACCGTCAAGGCACTATTCATGTACACAGCGACGGGCGGCCTTCCGAGGAGATCGTGGAAGAAGTGATCGAGAGATTGTGGGACTGGGCCGACGTGAACGCCGCGTGGGGCGAGGACAGCGAGGGTGGGGAGGGGGAACGTGCAGCCGACTGAAGCCCTGCACCTCCGGCAGGTGGAAGTGGGCGGAAACGTCCCCTACACCGTCCATATCGGCCCCGGTGTGCTCTCCCGCGCCCACGTGGACGCCCGCCAGATCGCCCTGATTCATGACGAAGCCGTGCCGCAGGTCTGGATAGATCGGCTCTCGGCGGCGCTCTCGCCTGCGCTGTTGCTGACCATTGCCGTGCCGCAAGGGGAAGCCTGCAAGACGTTGGAAGTCCTGGCGGGTGTCTTGTCCAAGCTGGCGGCGGCCAACTTGCCCCGCGACGGCGCGGTGGTGGGCCTTGGCGGCGGCGCGGCCACCGATCTGGCGGGCTTTGCAGCGGCCAGCTATTTGCGCGGCGTGGCCTTCTATACGGCCCCCACAACCTTGCTGGGCATGGTCGACGCGGCAGTGGGCGGCAAAACGGGCGTGAATTTGCCTGAGGGCAAGAATCTGGTGGGCGCGTTTCACCCTCCCCGCGCCGTGTGGTGCGACACCGACACCCTGACCACCCTGCCGCCCGCCGTGTTCCGAGAAGGAGCCGCCGAGGCCTACAAACACGGCCTGATCTCCGATCCCAGCCTGATTGAGCGGGTGCTCGCGCCTGACTTTGTCCCGGGGTCACCCACCTTTACCGATACGCTGGCCGATGCCATAGCCGTAAAAGCAGGCGTCGTGACCCGTGATCTGACCGAGCAAGGCGAACGCGCTTACCTGAATTTTGGGCATACGCTGGCGCACGCGCTGGAGGCTGTGACCCATCACGCCGTACCGCACGGCGACGCGGTGGGCTACGGCCTGCACTACGCGGCGTTGCTGTCCTTGGCACAGGGCGGCGA
>JAQBPF010000380.1 GCA_028287665.1 Deinococcus sp.
GAGGACCAGACAGAGGGTTCGGAGCGTCCAGCGCCGTGAGATCGAAGCAGGAGCCCAGCCTCCCGGTCAGAAAATGGCGGAACCGCAGGGCGGCGGGGCCTGCACAGCTCCAGGGGAGAGAAGTCCCCTGTTTACCCCGCCGCAATGAAGGGTTCAAACAGCACCTTCAGGCCGTCTTTCAATGAGGCGGGGGTCCGCCCCAGGAAGTGTTCCAGATCGGGACGGACATGGTCTTCCTGTCCCTGCTTGATGTCCGTCAGGAAACCGGTGATCCGCTGGGCCAGAAAATCTGGCATCCCTTTTTCGGTCAGTTGCCGTTCAAAGGCCTCAGGCTCGACCGCGGTGTAGGTCACGTCCCGGCCGGACAATTCGGTCAACGTCGAGGCCACGTCTGCAAAGGAAAAGGCCTGGCTGCCCGTGAAGTGATAGGTCCTGTTCTCGCCGTCACTGTCGATCAGCGCGTTGGCCATGCCTTCCCCCAGCTCGCTGCGCAGCGCAAAGGCCACCCGGCCCTGACCGGTGGGCAGCTGGATGCCGGTCTCGAAGGCCTGCTCACCGACGACATTGGCAATGAAGTCCATGTAGAGGATATTGCGGAAGAGGATGTAGTTCAGCCCGCTGGCTTTGATGAGGTCCTCGGTCTGAAAATGACCCACCATCAATCGGTTCGCCAGGGAGTCCCGGTCCTTCAGGTCCCGGCTGGTGTACGCCAGGCACCCCACCCCGGCTCTCTGGGCGGCGTCCACCACGTTCTGATGTTGCTGAACGCGTTTGTGCTCGTCCGTGCCAGCGATCAGCAGCACCCGGTCAATGCCCTGCATCGCCCGGTCGAGCGAGGCCGGATCGTCATAATCCCCCACCCGGATGTCGATGCCCTGGTCCCTGAGGGCCCTGGCTTTCTGCTCGTCGCGGACCAGGCCCGCGATCTGTTGGGCGGGCATCTTCGTGAGCAGGTGCTGGATAACGGCGGTGCCCAGCTGCCCGGCGGCTCCTGTGATCAATAACATGGGTGCTCCTCTGCTTCAGGTGTCCCAGGTGCCGCGGCTGGACGGGCCGAACTGCGGGTCTCCTGCGGGGAAAAGGGGCTGGCCCAACGGGTTCCCCCGCAGAGGCGGGCCAGGGTGAGGGTGTACTGGGACGCGGTCCGGTGTGCTGTGCTCACAGCTGTGTCTCCATCTCCTGCGGGTGCCCGGGATGACTGCGCCTGCTCAGGAAGGGGCGCTGTGCTGGGCCTCAGACGATTCCGGAGCGCCGATCACGTCGAGCTGGGCCAGCGCCTCGTCGGAGAGAACCAGCTGGCTGGCGGCGAGGTTCTCGCGCAGATGCTGGACGGACGACGTGCCGGGAATCAGCAGGATGTTGGGCGAGCGGTGCAGCAGCCAGGCGAGCGCCACCTGCATCGGCGTGGCCTCCAGCCGGGCGGCCACCTCGGAGAGCGCCGAGGACTGCAGCGGGCTGAAGCCGCCCAGCGGAAAGAAGGGCACGTAGGCGGTGCCCTGCTCGGCCAGGCGATCGATCAGCGCGTCGTCCTCCCGGTGGGCGAGGTTGTACTGGTTTTGCACGCACACCACCGGCGCGATGCCGCGGGCCTCCTCGACCTGCGCCGCCGTGACGTTGCTGAGCCCCAGGTGCCGGATCAACCCCTGCTGCTGAAGCTCGGCCAGCGCAGTCCATCTGGCCGCGATGGAGCCCTCGCTGGGCCCGTGGGCGCCCCCCATCACGCGCAGGTTGACGACATCGAGAACGTCGAGGCCGAGATTGTGGAGGTTGTCGTGAACGGCCTGCGTGAGTTCGGCAGGACTCTGGGCCGGGTTCCAGGAAGCGTCTGCGCCCCGGACGGCCCCCACCTTGGTGACGATCACGACGTCCTGCGGGTAGGGATGCAGCGCCTCCCGGATGAGCCGGTTGGTGACGTGGGGGCCGTAGAAATCACTGGTGTCGATGTGATTGACCCCCTGGGCCACGGCCTCCCGCAGCACCGCGGTGGCCGCCACGGGGTCGCGGGGCGGGCCGAAGACCCCAGGACCCGCCAGTTGCATGGCCCCGTAGCCCATGCGGCGGACAGAGAGGTCGCCCAGGGCGAAGGAAGTGCCTGCGCCGGGGCCGGTCATGCTGAATCTCCTGTAGTGTTCACACCGATAACATAAGCGTGCAAGCAGTGATATGTCAAGCCGATAACGCCAGAGTGTTATCTTTGCTCCGTGACCCTCGCCACGCCTGCATCTCCCCGGGACCGCCTCCTGTCCGCCGCGCTCGCGCTGCTGGAAGAAGGCGGCGTCGAGGCGGTCTCCACCCGGGCCGTCAGCGCCGCCGCCGACGTTCAGGCTCCCACCATCTACCGCCAGTTTGGCGACATGCAGGGCCTGCTGAACGCGGTCGCCACGACTGGGTTCACGGCCTATCTGGACGCCAAGGTGGCCCGCACCCGCCTCGCGGATCCGGTCGAGGAACTGCGGGAAGGATGGAACCTGCACGTGGAGTTCGGCTTGACCCACCCGCACCTGTACACCCTGATGTACGGCACGCCCCAACCCGACGCCCTGTCCCCCGCCGCGCTGGAGGCAGCCGGACTTTTGCGGCGCCTGATGCAGCGGGTCGCGGAGGAGGGGCGGCTGGCCATCAGCGTGGACCGTGCGGCGGCCCTGAT
>JAQBPF010000519.1 GCA_028287665.1 Deinococcus sp.
AGCAGACGGTCAAGATTGGCCTGCTCGCCTTCTGCAATCACTTCGACCTGCCCATCCGTCAGGTTTTCGGCGTAGCCCTGAAGCTTGAGATCGCGGGCATAACGCTGCACAAAGCGGCGGTATCCCACGCCCTGAACAGTTCCAGTAACAAGAGCGGTAAGACGCATATACGTTGTATGGTAGCCGCCCCAGGGCAGAGCACAGTGTCAGGTAACTTCCGCTTGGGGAACGCACACCCTGCTGTGTCTGATGGTCAGGTGAGGAACTCGGGACTGACGTTCATGTGACTGTGGATAGAATAGTGGGAATGCCCGCTCCTGTCGTCTTGGCCGCCCCCCTTTTTCCTGTTGCGCCCCAGCTGGGTGACGTGTGACGGACGGCCCGGCCCCGCGCACGCCCACCCCCGACTCCGCCTCATCCGACGCGTTGCCCGGAGAAGTGAACCTGACTCCGGCCACGCCACCCGAACAGGAGGGCCAGGGGCCAGAACGTCGTCGGCGCAGGCGGTGGCCCTGGGTGCTGTTGGCGGTCCTGCTACTGGTGGTGGGCGTGTCGACCCTGACACCCCGCCTGCTGGGGGCCTTCATCTTGTCGCGGTTGGGAGCCGACCTCCAGGTGACCGCAGACCGGGTGGGTGGACCGCTGTGGTCGCCCAATCTGTCGGGGGCCAGCGTCAAATTGCCGGGAATAGAGGGAACGGCAGGACGGCTGGGGGTGACGGTCGCAGGCGTCAATATCGCGTCGCGCACCGTGAAGCTGAATGTGGCCGCGCAGGACGCCACCATCAATCTGAAATTGCAGGAGCTTCTGAAGGGCGGCGCGGCGGGGGCAGGCGGCGGCTGGAAAGTGGTGCTGGGCGGGCTGGACGTCAAAAACGCCCGCGTGAATGTGAACGGCGAGGGCGCAAATATTCCTGATGGGTCCTTCCGGGTGGAGCAGGGGCCAAACGGCGCTCTGGCCGTCAGAGGGCGCACCACTGAGGGTGAACTGAACGCCGATGTGCAGGTGTCCCAGGGCAAGGCGGGCAACATCTTCGGCCTCAATCTGGATGCCGATGCACGGGTGCTGAACCACTATTGGCCGGGCGTTACGGCGGGCCGCATCACCGGGCGTTATGTGCTGAACGATGGCCCGATTCGCGGCGATCTGAAGGTGACAGACGCGGCCCTGCGTGTGCCGGAAGCCAAGTTTGTGACGGTCAGGAATATCAATGGTCAGGCCACCCACCGGGGCGACAAGATCGACCTGCGGTTAAGTGGGCGCGGCTGGAACGGCCCTGTGAATGCGGTGGGAGGCATAGACCTCAAGGCCAAGAACTGGAGCATCACCGCCGATGCCGACCCCACCGTAGACGGCCTCGCCAGGGCCCTGGGAACGACGGGAACGGGCAACCTGAACTTGCGGGTCACGGCAGGCGGCTGGAGTAGTGTGCGCGTCAAGGCCTATGCCAAAGGCGCGGGGCAGGTGGCAGGCGTGCCCTTCCAGGATGCCAACGTCGAATACACCTATCTGAACAGAGACGGCAACCGCGCCGAACAGACCAACGATGTAGCCTTCAGTGTCAACACGGCCCTGGCAGGCAAACAGGCCATCACTGGGCGCTGGGCACTGGGCCGCGCCGGAACTGCACAGGCACGGGGCACGCTGGCCGGGCAACCCCTGACGCTGGCAGCCACCCTGGACGCCAAGAACAAGCTGACGCTGGGCGGTACTGCATTGGGCGGGCCTGCACGCGGCACCTTCGACCTCAAAACTCAGGCGCTGACGGCGTTCCTGAATCCCCAAGTCAGCGGCGTGGGGGCGCGGGTGGCGCTGAGCGGCAAGCCGTCTGACCTGCTGGCCACCATCAGCGGCGGCAAGGTGGGGCCATTTGAACTGGCCGGCACCGCGCGGCTGAATGAGAAAGGACTGACAGCTGACCTCAACAGTGGGCAAGGCACCACGGCTGGAACGCTGGCGCTGAACCTGGACCGCCAGTTCCGGGGAACCTGGAGCGCCCGGAACCTGAATGGCGCGGGGGTGACCCTGGGCGGAAACGGAGAGCTGGATGCCACAGGCGGCGACCTCACAGGCACCCTGACGGCTGGCCTGCCCGGCCTGGCGACGCCTCTGACCGGTCCCCTCAACGTCAATTACCTGAATCAGCGGGGCACCTTCGCTTCCGGCGATCAGCGCCTCACCTGGAAGGGCGACACTTTTGGGCTGACCGCCCGCAATTTGGCAGTGGCTGGAGGCGTCACCCTCGACGGCGATCTTGATGTGACCACTGCCCTCAAAGCCACAGGCAATCTCACGGCACGGGGCAGCGGCTTTGACGTGACGGCCACGGCACGCGGCGACACCGCCACCCTGCGCGGGGTGTTGGGCACCGCGGGCAACCGCGTCACGGTGCTGGCCGACACGCAACTCTCGGCAGGATTCCTGACCTCCGCCCGGATCGAGGGAGCCGACATTGCGGGCACGGTCAGTGTGCAGGACGGCCTGCGCTTTTCACTGACCACCGCCAACGCGGCAGGCAGGCGCGATACGGCACGCGGCGTGATCAACGGCTCCACCTGGGACGCCACGGGCCGCATCAATCTTGCCGCTCTGCGCCCACTGCTGCCCGCGCTGGCCGAGCAAAAGTTGGACGGCACGCTGGATCTGGCGTTGGCAGGCCTGGGCGGGAATGCCCGCATCAACGCGTCGGCGGCGGGTGCAGGCGTCAGCGGCACCTTGCAGCGCAGCGGACAGCAGCCCGGACAACCCGTCAATGCCAATCTGAACGTGACCTATCCAAATCTGGCGGCGCAACTGGTGGGCCGGGTTTTTCCCACGGTGCAGGTCAGCGGCAACGCGACCTACCGCAACGGCACAGATGAACCGCAAACGCTCAATGCGGTGGTGTCGGGCCAGTACAGCAACCTCAATGCCCGCCTGATGGGCCGCACGGGGCCGCTCTCGTTTAGCGGCGTCACCATTCCTGCACAGACCGTGAATCTGAGCGGCACCGTGACGCCCAACCTGACGGCGGCAGGCACCTGGGGCGACCTGAAGGTGACCTACGACGCCCGCACCGGACTGGCCCGCGTGACCGGGCAGCAAACCCTGACCGCCCTGGGGCAGACCGGAACTGTGCAGGGCCGCGCCACCTGGGGACCGGGAGAAACCGCCTCGTCGTTCCGGGGTGCGGTGGAGGCCAGCGGTGTGCTGGATCAGTACACGGTGGCCCTCAGTGGCCCCTGGGACCGCCTGAATGTGCGCCTCAGCGACGGCGAGGGTCTGCGGGCCACCGGGAAAGCCTCGCTGCCTTCGGGCCAGTACGACGTGGATCTGCGCGGCCCGATTGCGGGCGGTAC
>JAQBPF010000415.1 GCA_028287665.1 Deinococcus sp.
ATTGGGAATACCATAATTGGAGAAGTGATATTTTCTCTTCAGCTGAAGAGTGTCTACTGAGCGGATGGGACGAAAATTTTGAGGATTATGCTATTGAATCGGAAGAGTTTCTGAGAATAGTAATCAAGACCCTAAAAAATGCGAGAAATAGATATTTCAAAGAAGCAGATGTTTTGATATCCCTGTTTCTTCCCTCCGTAGGACATGAGATGTCGAAGACAGCCGCTGTGAAAATCAATCCCTTTGGTGTTGCAGAACAATATTTGAATGATTTGCAACGCCTTTATGGAGTCTGAAATCAAATAAGGCCTTATTACAGAGTTTTGGTCGCCAAACTCTTAATTGGTTTAGCATTGATATAAGATCAAAATACCTTCAACTTGTGGAACAAAAAGGCCAGCGTAGAGGCCAGAGCCAACGCCATCCCCAGCACGATCCAGATACCGTATGGATTCTGGGCAAAGGGAATCGGCACGTTCATTCCGAAAATACTGGTAACCAGGGTCGGAATTGCCACCAGAATGGTCGTCACGGTCAGCACCTTGACCACCTGATTGACGTTGTTGGAAATCACGCTGGCAAAGGCTCCGGCCATGCTGGTCAGAATGTTGCTGGCAATGCTCGCCATTTCAATCGCCTGCAAGTTCTCGATCAGCACATCATCCAGCAGGTCCGAATCTTCCTCGTACATTTCAAAGATCCGGTCACGCTTCACGCGCTCCATCATGGCTTCATTGGCTTTCAGGCCGGTCATAAAGTACACGAGGCTCTTTTCCAATTTCAGCAAGTTCAGGAGTTCGCGGTTTTGCTGCGAGTTTTCCAATTTGTCTTCAATCAAATCAACGCGCTTGTTGATCTGCCGCACATCGATCAGGAAGCGCTGGGCATTTCGCAGAAACAACTGCAAGGTCAGGCGGTTTTTCTTGGCGGTACTGACGCGCCGCACCAACCCACTGATCACATCCTTGACCACCGGATTTTCCAGCGCACACACCGTAACCAGACAATGATCGGTGTGCAGGATGCCCAGTGGCACGGTGTCGTAAGGAATATCGCTCTCGTCGGGCAGGCGGTAACTGGTCTGCATGATCATCAGCAGCTGGCCGTCTTCCCTCTCAAAGCGGGAGCGTTCGTCTGGGTCAAGCGGGTACGACAGGTAATCGAGTTCCAGGCCCGTTTCGCGGCTGATGCGGGCCAGTTCTTCGGGCGTGGGCGCGGTGGCATTGATCCAGCAGCCGTCACTGTAGCTTTCGGCCGTGGTCAGTCTTCCGCCAATGGAGCGGTAATAGGTCAGCATGGGCTACCGCCCGAGCCTAGAAATGTGGAATCGGTCTGGACCGTAGAGATCTGGGGCGCAAATTGAGGCGCAGTGTAGGGCACAGCTGGAAGCATGGGCGTCCTCCGGTGGGTTGGGATGGCGTCAAGTCCAAACTGGGCGGTTCGTTGTCCAATGTTTCGGAATGCACGTCATCACCTCCCTTCCGGCAGGCCGCCACACTCTGCGCCGCCGTACCGCCCGCCATGCTAGCCGGATATACGGTAGAGGTGCAAGGGCAGCCACAAATAACCCACCTCCCGGCCAAGGCAAGGAGGTGGGAAGCAGGGCCGATCTGACTTTAGAGGCCGAAGTAAACGCGGTTCTTGACGATGAACTCGGTCTCGCCGCTCGGCACGTCTTCTTCGGGGTAGATGGCGCTGACGGGGCAGGCAGGCACGCAGGCGCCGCAGTCGATGCACTCGTCGGGGTGGATCAGGAACTGGTCACCCGCGTCGTAGATGCACTCCACGGGGCAAACTTCGGTGCAGGCGTTGTCCTTGACACCAATGCAGGGGCTGACGATGACGTGGGGCATGGCAGACAGTATGCACAGCCCCGAGGACGCTGACAAGGGCAAAGGCTCCGGTGGCCCCGTACAGGACTAGTCAGGTTTTGTGCGTTGGGGCGCAGTAAAATCCGAGTTCAAAGGTCGGGATTGAAGGACAGAAGGCAGATTGGGACGCGGTGCAGGCCTGTTTGGGCAGCCAATTGGCCCAAATGACCAACGGCGCTGAGGCCGCAACTCTGAGCCACTGGCCTTGTCCTTATCTGAAGTGTCGCTCAGCCAGTTGCAGGTCTTCATCTTTGTCGATGTCGGTGCCCACAGCGGCGTGGAGG
Organism: Deinococcus sp.; assembly: GCA_028287665.1. GTDB lineage: Bacteria > Deinococcota > Deinococci > Deinococcales > Deinococcaceae > Deinococcus. The sequence goes on from JAQBPF010000415.1 coordinate 2,156, forward strand.
GTAATCAGCGCATGAACCGGGACGCCCAGCAGCGCCGCCACTTTGACTTCCAGCCGCGCCACCGTCAGTTGCCCGGTCAGGAGCCTGAGCAGGATGCCGGGGCCGATCAGGCCCGCCAGTTTCAGGGGCGCTTTGCGGGCAGCCAGCACATCGCGCAGGCGCGGCAGGAACTGACCGATCAGGGCGGGATCGAGCATAAACAGGTTGCCGCCCGTAAAGGTGCCGTCTTTCAGGCGGGCATAGGTGCGCTTGACGCCCGGATAGGCGGCCTCGCAGACCTCACGGCGTACCACCGGATACACCAGGGCGGCGTCGGCAGGGGTGCCGTCCAGCACGTCGCGCACCTGCTCTGCCGTCAGCAGGGGAATATCTGCCGTGACCACCAGCACACGCTCGCCCGCTGTGGCTGCCAACGCCTCTACGCCTGCCTCCAAGTTGCCTAAGAGCGTGCCGTGATCGGTGACGCGCAGGGCAATCAGGGCGTCCATTTCGGGCGTGGTGGGGCCAACATACGCAATGCGCCCAACGCGCCCGCTGCCGTGCAGGGCACGTAAGACATGCAGCGCCATCGGCTGACCGGCCACCGGAATCAGCCCCTTGACCTTGACGCTGTGCGCCGCCGCGAAAGGATCGCCGGGATCGCCGCCGCCCAGCACCACGGCACTCCAGCGCACTGCCGAAGCTGTTCCCGCTCTGGAAGGCAGGCCAGTTGTTGACTGCTCAGGTTGACTCATTGGGCTTAAGGGTAGCAGGGAGCAGGGGCAGGGGCCGAATGGGGGGAGAGTTGGGGGTGGTCTAATAGGACTTTGTCAGAATGGATCTCTATGACCGATCCGCCTGTCAAGCTGCGCCTGATCGACCTTGTGCAGTGTGTCCTGGAACGTCCATATCTGTATACGGCCCATAGCTCGTACGACGAGGTCATCGCGTTCGTTGAGGGATACCACGCTGGACACCGCCAGACGGGAACCCGGTGGCTCGCGTTTAGTGAGTGGTTGCAGGAACTGCTTGGTGAGGGCGAACCTCGATTGATGGCGCGATTCCGCCAAAGGTACGAAGATGACACCCTCGCCCTTCAGCAATTGCATGAGCTCTATAACGCATTCCTTTGGCAGCCAGACTCAGCACCACTCCGGGTTGAGAAGTGACAGAATCCTGCTAAGGGTCGAAGAGCAAAGGGTCTAACCGGGTCAACCGCTGGCACTCACCCCCTCCCCCGGCAGATGCAACTTTGCCGTAAATCCCGCTCCGGGCGCACTCTCCAGCGTCAGGGTTCCCCCATGCAACTCGGCAGCGCGGCGCACAATCGCCAGTCCTAGCCCGTGCCCTTCGCCGCTGCGGGCTGCGTCGGGGCGGTAAAAGGCTTCGCCCAATCGGGCCAATACGCCTGCGCTCACGCCGGGGCCGTCATCCTGCACGGTCACGGTTGCGCCCCCGGCCTCGGCTTCCACGCACACGGTAATGGTGGCTCCCGACGCGTGCCGCACAGCGTTCATGGTCAGGTTCCAGATGGCCTGACCCAGCAGCACCCGGTCTCCCTGCACCGATACGGGCGCGGGGGCCAGCAGATCCACGTCGGCTTCGGGCGAGAGTTCGCGGGCGCGGTCTACGGCGTCGGCGGCCAGATCGCGCAGGGGCACAGGCGTACGCCCCATCGCCTCGGCGTCGCGGGCCAGCAGCAGCAGGTGGTTGGTGAGGGTGGCAAGCCGGGTCATGTCGGTGCCGACTTCGCGGAGTTCGTCGCGGTAGCGGGCGGCGTCGCGTTCGCGGGCCAGTGTGCCTTCGACTCGCGCGTGCACAGCGGCCAACGGACTGCGGAGGTCGTGTGCGGCGGCCCGCAAAAAAGCCTGTTCGCGCTCACGGGCATCGGCCAAACCCCCAAACGTGCCCTGCAACGTGAGGGCCAGCCGTGCCAGTTCGTCGCCCTGTCCGGCTCCCGGCACTGGCCGCCGCA
>JAQBPF010000427.1 GCA_028287665.1 Deinococcus sp.
GGCTGGCGCGCAGAGCATCAGTCACTCGGCTGATCCGGGCCGGATTGCCCGTGAGGCCTACACGTTTATTCACCTGTCCATCGTGGCCGGGATCGTTCTGACCGCGGTGGGCGACGAATTTATTCTGGCCCATCCCAGCGGTCATACTGAACTCAAAACGGCGCTGGCGGTCCTGGGGGGCCCATTGCTGTTTTTGTGGGGCAATTTGCTGTTCAAGCGGGTCATTACCGGCCACATTCCCTTGACCCATGTGGCTGGCATGGCGGTCTTGGCCCTGGCTTTTTGGCCAGCAACGGTGCTGTCGCCGGTGATGTTGGGTCTGTTGGTGGCGGCAGTGCTGGTGCTGGTGGCTGTGTGGGAAACCCGGCTGGATCACCGAACAGCAGGCAAGGGAGGCCACGCCAACGCGCTGGGTGAGTAGTTTGGTCCCTGGACTGAGTCTGGCCGTTCCCGTCTGCTTGTCCAGGGGCTTCTGGCCTGATCTTGACTTGTATTCTGATATGGGAATATAATAGCGACATGGCCCGCTCACCCACCACCTCGGATGTGTTCAATGCCGTGGCAGAGGTGCAGCGCCGCCAGATTCTGACTTTGCTGGCAGACCGTGAATTGTCGGTCAACGACCTCGCCGCCACGCTGAACTTACGCCAGCCTGCCGTTTCCAAGCATTTGCGCGTGCTGAAAGAAGTGGACCTGGTGCAGGTGCGGGGTGTGGGCCAGCAGCGGCTCTACTCCCTCAATCCGCAGGCGTTGAAGCCCATCTATGATTGGGCAGCCACTTTCCGAAGCCTCTGGACTGGGCGGCTCGACCGTCTGGACGCGCATCTGGCTGGCCTTTTGGCGCAGCAGAAAGGAGAAGACTCATGACCCAGCCCGCCGAGACCGCCCTCCCCGAACTGACGCTGACCCGACTGTTCAACGCTCCCCGCGAACTGGTATTTCAGGCCTGGACTGACCCGGATCACTTGGCCCGCTGGTGGGGGTCGCCCGGTGTGCCCATGCGGGTCGTCCGTGCCGATATTCGCCCCGGCGGAAGCTTCTTTTACGAGCAGACCACGCCCGATGGTGCGGTCATGCAAGCGCTGCTGATCTTCCGCGAACTGGAAGCGCCGTCCCGCATCGTGTTCGTCAGTGCCTTCGCCGATGCAGAGGGTCAGATTACCCGCGCGCCTTTCTCGGAACACTGGCCCCTTCAGATCATGACCACACTCACTCTGGCCGAGGAAAACGGACAGACGCGCCTGACCTTGCAGGGCGCGCCGTTGGACGCCACGCCCGAAGAACAGGCCATGTTCGACGGCTTCCGGAGCAATCTGGAGCAGGGCTTTGCGGGCAGTTTCGCCCAACTGGAAGCGCATCTGACAGCGGTCTCAGCGGGCTAAAGCAGAACAGGTCTCCCTCCCCCCGCACCCAACAGAGCAACAGCCGGAAGCGCACCCGCCCCGGCTGTTTTCTCTGTTTCTCTGGAGTGCCTCTTTTTTACTGCCCTCTGGCCACCAGGGTCAAAATGCTGTATGTGGCGACCAGTACGTCATTCTGGTTTGTCACGTCCACATGCCACTTCACCACACCAGTCGGCGTCTCGCCTTCCCGCGTTTCCTTGGCCGTCTTGCTCTGCACGGTCAGGCGTGCGCGGATGGTGTCGCCAAAGCCCACTGGCTCGGTAAATCGCAGGTTCTCCAGGCCGTAATTCGCCAGCACTGGCCCCACGCCGGGGTCTACGAACAGGCCTGCCGCTGCACTCAACACAAAGTAGCCGTGCGCGACCCGTTTGCCAAACAGGCTGTCCTGCGCGGCGATTTCGTCAGTATGGGCATAGAATCGGTCGCCTGAGATGCCCGCAAAGGCGCTTACATCGGCCTCGGTTACGGTGCGTCGGGGAGTCAGCAGGCTATCTCCGATCTGCAACTGTTCAAAGTTCTTGCGGAAGGGGTGAACCACGTCTTCGCGCACCGCCGAGCCGCGCACATACTCGCCCGTGATGGCGGTCATGGTGGTGGGATCGGCCTGCAGGGCCGTGCGCTGGAGGTAATGCTTAACGGCCCGCAGCCCGCCCAGTTCCTCACCGCCGCCTGCCCGTCCGGGACCGCCGTGCTTCAGCTGCGGCAGGGGAGAACCGTGCCCGGTGCTTTCCTTCGCATCGTCGCGGTTCAGCACCAGAATGCGCCCGTGTGCCGAAGCCATCCCGAAAAACAGGTCGCGGGCCTCGTCACGGTCGTGCGTCACGATGCTGCCCGCCAAGCTGCCTCGCCCCATCCGGGCCAGTTCGGCGGCCATCTCGGCTCCGGTGTAGGGCATCAGGGTCGCCACCGGGCCAAAGGCTTCCAGCTCGTGCGCGGCGTGCGCGTTGAGGGGATCACGGGCCAAGAGCAACGCGGGGGCCATGAATGCCCCTGCATTCCAGTCTCCGCCCAGCAGTTCAGGATGGTCACCCCCGCCGACCAGCACCTCCCCTTCGGCACTCAGACGCTCCAGCACGCCCACCACATCATCTCGCTGCGAGGCTCCGACCAGTGGCCCCATCCGCACATCCTCGCGGCTGGGGTCGCCCATCGTGATTCCGGCGAGGCGTTCGCGGATGGCCGCCGTCACTTCTTCCACCCGCTGTTCGGGCACGATCACGCGGCGAATAGCGGTGCATTTCTGGCCCGCTTTACTGGTCATCTCGTTGACCACTTCGCGCACGAACAGGGCAAATTCCGGCGCGTCAGGCGTGACCGTTTCGCCCAATACGATGCAGTTCAGGCTGTCGGCCTCGGTGTTGAAGGGCACGCCGCGCCGCACGATATTCGGATGCACTTTCAGTTTGCTGGCGGTGGCCGCCGACCCGGTGAAGGTTACGGTGTCCTGCTCTTCCAGATGGTCAAATATATCGCCCGTAGAGCCGCAGATCAGCTGCAATGCGCCTTCAGGCAAAATGCCGGATTCGTGGATGGCCCGCACCACTGCTTCGGTCACATAAGACGTTTGCGAGGCGGGTTTGACGATGGCTGGCACGCCCGCAATCAGATTGGGCGCAATTTTTTCCAGCATCCCCCACACCGGAAAGTTGAAGGCATTGATGTGCAGGGCCACGCCTTCACGCGGGACCAGCACATGCCGCCCGAAAAATGTGCCGCCCTTGCCCAGCGGGTTCACGTCGTCTTCCACAAAAAATTTCTGGTCGGGCAGATCGCGCCGCGCCATGCTGGAATAACTGAACAACGTGCCGATGCCGCCGTCGATGTCCACCAGATTGTCGCGGCGGGTGGCTCCGGTCAGGTGCGACAGGGCGTTGAATTCAGCCTTTCGCTCATTCAGGTACACGGCCAATGCCCGCAGCATCCGCGCCCGCTCATGAAAGGTCGTGCGGCGAAGATTGCGCCCGCCGACGGTGCGCCCGTAATGGAGAGCAGCGCCGAAATCCACGCCCTCAGACGACACGTAGGCCACAGGCAGGCCGTAAGAAGCGTCGCGGATTTCCTGCCCACTGCTGGCAGCGTGCCACTGCCCGGAGATGAAAGAAGCGACTTGAATAGGGCGAATTTGGGTGGGAGATTGGGTCATGTGGTGTCCTTCTGGGGCATTGCAAAGGGGAGAACGGCAATCACTGCGCTCACTCACCCTCAAGGGAGAGGCAGAAAAACGTCG